>NZ_JAWXYB010000001.1 GCF_033842475.1 Acidiphilium acidophilum
CGATGACCTCGACGGGGTGGGGTAGGGGTTGTGGATAGGGTCATCCTGCCGGCCGCGCTGATCCTGACGATCCTGGTCGGCGGCATGGGATGCGCGAAGGCGGCGACGGTTGTGACGGTTTCGGGGCGGGCGACCGAACTTGTCCGTCCGGACCGGATGATGGCGACCCTCACCGCTCAGGCTGACAAGAGCACGGCTGCGGCGGTGCAGGCGGATATCAATGCGAAGATGGGCAAGGCCATGGCGCTGGTCCGGGCGTGCCTGGGGTAAAGGCCCGGACGGCGGATTATCATGTCACGCGTCAAGTGGCTGTATGCGGTGGTGCCGGTAGGTTGGACAGGTTCCGGGGGAGAATAAGCTAAAGCTGGTTTCCCGGTTTGTGGTGAACATGATCCCCGGAAACAAATTCAGAATCAATCCTTCGGTTGCTGTGGCGCTGTGAAGCTTGTGGGCAGCCGCCGACCTGTGGGCAAGGCGGGGAAAACACCCTTCGTTTTCCCCGGCTTGTCCACAGGGGACCGCGTCTTCGCGGTCAGGCGGGGATCGGCGCAGCCGACTGTCCACAAATTCACAGCGTCTCGCCTCCATCGGGTTACGCCGCCTTCGCCGTCGCCGCAGCGGTCGACCCGAAATACGCCTCGTCCGGCGTCTGCCAGTTCAACGCCTGGTGCGGTCGTCGCCGGTTATACCAGTCGAAGAATTCGCTCAGGCTGCGCTTTTGTTCAATGCCGGTCGCAGCCGGACGCAGGTAGACCCACTCATGCTTTACCGTCCACCAGAGCCGCTCGACGAAGATATTGTCGTGACAGCGCCCGCGCCCGTCCATGCTGATCTGCACGCCGTGCTCGCGCAGCACCTTGGTGAACTCCTCGCTGGTGAACTGCGATCCCTGGTCGGAGTTGAAAATCTCTGGCCTGCTGAACCGCGCCAGCGCCTCACGCAGCGCCTCGATGCAGAACCCCACCGTGAGCGTATTGGACAACCGCCATGCCAGAACCCTCCGGGTCGACCAGTCCAAGATCACGACCAGGTACAGAAACCCCTGACGCATTGGGATGTAGGTGATGTCGGTTGACCAGACCTGATTGGGCCGGTCGATCACCTTGTCGCGCAGCAGATAGGGGTAGATCTTGTGCTCGTGGTTGGGCTTGCTTGTGTCGGGCTTTGGCCGGACCGCGCAGAGGCCGAGTTTTTTCATCAAGCGCCGGATCCGCCGGCGACCGACCGAAATTCCCTCTCGCCCCAACGCTACCTGCAACCGGCGGCTGCCGTAGACCGGATGATCGGTGAAAATCCGGTCAAGACGGGCCAGCAGATCGAGTTCTTCCGCCGACTCCGCCTGCGGACGATGATAAAAACTGCTGCGCGCAACACCCAGAAGGGCGCATTGCCGGTTGATGGACAGCTCCGCATTCGGCGCGATCATCGCCCGCCTCTCAGCAGTCGGGAGATGGCGGGCTGCCCGGCAAGAAAATCCCGTTCAACCTGCAACTGGCCGATCTTGCGGTGCAGATCATCGATCATCTTCTGTGCGTCCTCGGCAACGGCCGCCTTGTTGCCGCGCTCGAATAATTCCCCTGCGCGCTTCACCAACTCCTGCTTCCACGCGCTGATCATCGTCGCATGAACCCCAAATTCAGCCGACAACTCCGCCAGGGTCTTCTCCCCCGACAGCGCCGCCATCGCCACACGAGCTTTGAATTCCGCCCCGTGCTGCTTCCTCTTTACACCCATCTCTGGCTCCTCTCTCGACCGGCCAGCCTTAGCTTAAACAACTGTCCAAAAAACCGGAGCCGCCGCAGTAACCAAGCGGACCCGGGTGGTCTCCTGGTCGGGGCGCCAGGATCTGACGGTCATGATCCCGCTGGCGGCAGGGCCGGTTCCCCCGTCGTTCGGCAGGCTTCTATCCCGGCTGCAATCGGCCGGCCTCGATATTGAGACCATGCGGGGTGAGGTTTCACCCCGCGTGAAGGAGCGGATGCGCCTGGTGGCCTTGCGTGCCGCCCTCACGCGTGCCGAGGTCCGCTTGCATAGTCTGTCCGTGGGGCTTCATGAGCCTGTGGTCGGCATCAAATCGGCCGAGACCGCGATTGTGATGCCGCCGCCCCCGTTTCGGCCGGGCAGTCCGGTGATGCTGGCGGCGATGGCGAGACCGGTTCAGGTGGCGCCGGCGCGTTCGAAGATCAGCGCGACGGTGACCATGACGGCAGATCTCCGGTTTGGCCCCACCGCGGGCCGGTTCTGGGAGCATTTCGGTCGCAAGCCGGCCCCGGGCTGAGCGGATTCCAATTGCATCGCCGGACCTGCCCGATCTATATAGGAACCTATATAGGTTATGGGGGTCGATATGAGTGCATCTGCCCGATTGCTGGTTCTGATGACGCCGGAGGAGCGGGCGGCGATCGACGCGAAGGCGCGCGCGGCCGGGATGTCCGCCGGCGAGCTGATGCGTCGTGGTGCCGCGGCTTATGAGATCGGTTCTGAGGCTGAAGCTGCCGAATTGCGGGTTCTGCTCGACCTGTTCGAGGACACGCATCCCGCCGCCCTGAGCCGGATCGACGCCGCGATTGCCGAGACCGCGCGGCACCTTTCCCATTTACGTTCCTCTCCACCGAAAGCCCCGCGATCGGCGTCTCGTCCGTGAGTCTTTACGGGGAGGCGATCGCTGCGATGCGGCGGATCGTTCTGCTTGATGACCGGGTGACCCAGTTAACGGAACAGAATCGCGACCTGACCGTGGTGGTGCAGGACCTCCGCGATCGGGTCAGCAGGCTCGAAGGGATGATTGCGGGAATGACGGTCAGCCCCGTTTCGAACCGGTCGCGCCGGTTACCGCCGCGGGGAAAGACCGACTGATACGGTGTGTCTCGACGGTGGTTGAGGCTCTTCAGGGTCGGTCATCCAGAAAGCGGATTACGGTGGACGTCGATCCAGCAGCGGCAGCATGGGCGTGACGCCGGCGGTTGCTGTGGGATTTCTGGACCGCCCCGGCCGGGGGATGGCGGGGCCGTCGAACAGGACGCCCTGTCGTTCGGCCTGATCGATCTGCCGGCAGGCGAGATCGAACCATTTGGGATCGATCTCGATCCCGATGAAACGCCGTCCGAGGCGCATGGCGGCGACGCCGGTGGTTCCTGATCCCATGAAGGGATCCAGAATGGTTTCGCCCGGATCGCTGGTCCATTCGACCAGCCAGTCGAAATGTTTCAGCGCGCGGGAGCAGGGGTGGCCGTTGGTCCTTGCGTCGGTCGGCTGGGCGGCCGGTGCGCGGCTGGGGATAAGGTTGCGGCCGCGACCAGGGCGGATTGGATCGCCGAACCAATAGGCGATTTCGTCGCGGCCGAGTTTGCGCCCGACGAACGCCGGGATGGTGTAGGGCAGGTGGATCAGGCGGAAGAAGGGCAGGGCGGTCGGCACCGGCGCAAGGAACCGTGGGTCGCTGTCCCCGCGCAGCACCACGACCAGGCGGGTGGGGATACGCATGACCCGCATGGTTTCCTGCCAGAGCCGTGGCGGATCTTCGCTGCCGGCGATGAGACCTGTGGGGCAGTTCGGCCAGACAGGATCGGACAGGATGGTATCGACGGCCCCGATCTGGGTCAGAACATCGAGCGCGTTGCCGCGATAGAGGCTGGCGCGGCCGATATCGACGCGCTCGATTGGATCGGACATTGCGACGGCTCAGAACGTGGCGCTGAAGGCAGAGGATTTTGCGCCGGTAGCCCAGGGAGCGGCTTCGTAATCCGGACGGGTGAGGGTGACGCTGGGATCGTTTGGTTTGACGATGGTTTGCCAGCGATTGAGGACTGGGGGCTCCCAGGTGGCGTGGGTACTGCCATAAGGGGCGTAGGGGTTGAAAGAGGGATCGGCGACGGGTCGCGCGGGCGGGGCGTGGTAATCTGCTTCGGTTTTGAGGTTACCTGAGGCGCAGCCGGCGAGGGCGGTGCAGGACAGGATGACGGCAAGGATGGGTAGACGCATGGGTGATCTCCTTCGAAGGAGACCACCATGGCGGGTGCTATCGCCACTGCACGCATAATTTTTTTGGGTGGAGGAGGGCTGGTTTTCCGGGGCTGGAACGAAAAAGGAGCGCCGTTGGCGCTCCTTTCGGTGGTGGTCAGAGGGACCTTACCAGTAGCCGGGAACGTCGTAGGGGTCGCCGCGCTTGATGCCGAGCAGACGGCGATAATGCCGGTAGGCTTTCAGGAACTTGCCGATTGTCTCGACCCACTGAAGCCCATGTTGTTCCGAGCGTTGCAGTTTGAACTCGGTTTCGTGAAGTTTGATCCGTTCATCCATCAGATCGAGCTTCAGTTTCTCGATTTCGACACTCTTCCTCGAGACAACGGCATCCTTCTGCAAAAGTTGCCATTTTAGATTGGCATTCTCTTTGCTCTGCCGATTAAAGTCTTCAACCAGGGCATTATGCTGGTTGATCAGGTCGTAGAAGCTAGCAGGGTCGACCTGAGGCGGAGCGTTCTGATTCCTGTTTCTCCAGGCAATCATCTCGTCGAGCCGACGCTGCGCTTGTTCAGACGCAAGGATTCCGTTGATGCTGCCCAGCTGCATAGCCATGTAATCACTCATAGCAGGCACTCCTTTCACTCTGCCGGCGGAATGACCTCGGTGGTCGCCGCCAGTGTGGAATCAACCTCGGCAGCAGCGCCGCCGCCTCCTGATCCACCAGGACTTGATTTATTATATGGCAGATACCCGCCCGGTGTCATCCCGTTATTTCCGGAGCCGCCATAACCCGTGGCAAGATTGGCAATCTGGTATGGTGCCTTCCCGGAAACCCAGCGGGCGGCACCCTCAGCCCCGCCATAAGTCGCCTCGCGAGCGAATTGCATGCCATCCACTCGATCTGCCGGTTCGAGGTTGCCCCACCGCATGATGTTGGTGACCATCGAGATCATTCTGAAGGACAGGATCGCCAGCGTGGTGAGCATGATCACCATCACCGAGACCATGATCATGAGCCCGAAGAAATTGGTCACCACGTTTCCCTGATTGAACACAAAATCCGCGGCCAGCGTGAACAGGTTGAAGATCAACCACGACCCGGCGGTGAAGATGAAATAGCTGAGCATCAAGCCGAACAACATCACGACGGGCCGAAGCAGGATGTTCAGGAGCATCTTGTAGCCGTAGCTAGCATTGGCCCCGTGGAAACCATCGCCGCGATACGTCATATGAGCCAGTAGAAAGACCGGGACTGCGATGACGCCTTCGCAGACCAGGATCAACCAGTTGATCACCTGGGCGATCCAGAGGGCGAGCGGGATCATCGGGATCACATAGGCGAGCATAAGCCCCTGAAAAATCAATCCAATGCACACAAAATAGATGAAGTTGATCAAGCGGCTTAATACACCGCTGGCAGCCATCGCGGCCGTCGCAACCGCACCGACCTCGTCGCCGACAAGCGCTTGCCCCCCGACCGCGGCAACCGTTCCGAGTTTGGTATTCAGCAGAGCGGAAAGCCCGATCGCGGAGATACCGGCCTCGACCATGTGCTGGCCGAGATTGATCATCGGCACGAAGGGATCGGACCATTCACCGTTGGTCGGCAGCACGGCGGTTGCCACGAAGTTCAACAGCCGACGGTTGATGCCGATGGCATCGAAGACGGTGTTGATGATCCCGAGCCCGCTCGATGAGGGGCGATTGCTGATCAGGGCGGTCGGGGGGGTAGCACCGGCGTCCACATTGGTATCGATCTGAATCTCGTTCAGGAAGCTGGTCACCGGCGGCATGTATTGGGCGAGATCGGATTTGAGATCGGCGGGGAGTCCGCTCCAGCTGGGTGCCGCGACACTGGCGGTATTGTCGAGAATGCTGAGGTTGCGGCCGTTCATCGCGGCGATCTGGATGAAATACGCGCCGGCGCCACTCCATCCCAGCGCCTTCATCTGATTGAGGTTCTCCTTCTGGATCGTGCTCTGTCCCTCCTCCTTCACGACGCTGGACGCGGCCTTGGTGAGAACGCTCGAATAGTCTGACGTTGCGGTGGTCATGACGTTCATCAGACCGGTGAGGAGCTGGGGATTATCCGACTGGAAATAATTGGCGATGATCGTCGAAACCTGGGGCTCGATGTCGCCGTAGTATACCTTGTCGAGGGCCGCTTCCTGATCGGTCGCGATATTTTCCGTGGCATTCAGTGCTGATCCGCTGGTGGGTGCAGGGGTGCGCAGGGTGATTTCGCCGCAGACGGGCGTTCCCCCGCTATCGCCACTGGTGGCGGAGAAGGGATAGATCAGCGTGCCTCCGGTGCCCACCGCCGGGTTCACGAAGGCGTTGAGTTCAGGTCCGATGTAGGGGATTTTGCTGATCGCACTGCCGATGCTCGATGGGATACCCCATTCGCTGCCGTAGGAGCTTTGCCGGAAGATCGGCGCGGGTTCCGGTACGATCAGTGTCCGCGTGTTCGAGCCGGAGACATCGTTGATGAGATCCCGACACGCCTCGTCCTCCACCATGCCGGCGACGATACGCTGCGCGTTCGGAACTTGCGGGGTGGCGATCGGCAGGGCACCCGGACCGAGGGCGGTCAGCCCGGCATCATAGACCAGATCGGCAATACCGACGCCCCACTGGGCGATCTGCACGACGGCCGCCTGGCCGACATTGAACCCGCCGGCCACCGGGATGATGAGGATCGCGGCCATGGCGATCCGGGGTGCGACCCATGAGCTGGTCCGTTCGGAGAGCACTTCACCGGTTTCGGCACCGCGATGGATCTCCATCAAGGTCGCGTAGGCGAACCAGGCAGCCGCAATGAGACCGACGATGCCGTTGAACAAGCCCATCATGGTCCCGATGACCGTCTGCTCGTTGCCGATCCCGGTTCCGGCAGTGGGTGTGCCGGTCTGTTGGCCGGTCAGGTTGATCGGGAACAAATCGTTGATCACCCCGCCGGCCCAATCGTTTGGCGCGTTCAGTTGCTGCCATGTGACCTGAGTGCCGGTCTGGGTGGACCCCGCGCCGGTCGCGGCGAAGGCGGGCAAGACGACCGTTCCTGTGAGGATGAACGAGATCAGGATCAACCTCGCAAGTCGCGCAATTTTTCCTATCATGGTGGTCTCTCTGTGCGGGGTCCGGGAATAACGAAGCGGGTGAGGCGGATCAGCCGGGGCGCGGGCCGGGGCGTTGTTCGTTCTGTGGTCCAGCGGAGGAGGGAGAGGGGTCGTTTCCCATGCCAGGACCGAAGCCGAGGGCGGTTCGTGCCCGGTCGATGATCTGCCCGATCGCCTCGCCAAATTTCGTGGCCATTTCCTCAAGCATGCTCAAGCCCGACGTCAGTCCGGGCGTTTTTTGCAGTGATTCGAACAACCCCTTTTCGACGGGGGCGAGGTCCTTATCGAGATCACTGACCTTCATGGCATTGCTGCGAACCCAGGATTCCGCATCCAATCTGCTCGACACATATTGATCCAGGGCTGCGGTGGCTTGCTGGTAGGTTCCGGCAAAGCCTTGGGTCTGCTGGATCTGCGCATCCAGTTCCGACCGCAATTCGGCGTATTGGCCGCCGGGTTTCATGCCCGACATGACGTTGGCGTAGCCTCCGGGATCATTTTCAGCGGCAGCGTCGATCTTCTGGCCAATACCCCCCATCATCTGCCGCAGGCTGGTCAGGGCCTGTGCTGCTGTGACGGCGGCTTCGGTGACGCCTTCGACGATGAGCTCCCGCTCAATGCCGGCAACAGCACCCTTATGATCGAAACTGGTATCAGCGTAGGGGGCGGGCTGGGTTGGTGCGGGTGCTGAGGTTTGTGCCGCTTCGGCGTTGTGGGTGAAACCGTTATTGTTGCTCGCCCGAGGGGCGGGGGCGCGGAACAATGGCGATTCCTTCACACGATTGGCCACTGCCTCCAACCATCCGGGACCGGTCGATGTGCCTGGCGTGACCTTGACATTGGCTGTGGTGGCTTGCACGACGGGGCGCTGCGTTGTTCCCTGTCCGGCAGCGGCCCCTGCTGTTTCCGACGGGGCCTGTGCGGTCTGAGCCCGCGCTTCGACAGTCCGGTTCTGCCGGACTTCCTGGTTAAGCTGATTGTCCTGCTCCATTCGCGCGCCCCTCTCGACTGAAAGGGTCTGCTGCTGTGTCATCTGGTTGAGATTTTCGTCGAGAACGCGTTGTTCGAGTTTGGCGAGGACCATATTGTCGCCAGACTGCACCTGCGGGGGGTTGTTCTGGGCGACCCGGACCGCAAAATCGCGGATCTGGTCGACTGTGTCCTGGCTATCCAGACGGTTCGTGTATTTCATCAATCGAACGACGCTCGGATCGCTCAACCCCTGGATCGTCACCGCGAGCGTGAGAAGCTGGTCGCGGATATTGTCTCCTACATTCGTCCTGACCCCGGTTGCCCGCTCGGTGTCTGCCATCGCCCAGGCGATTTCTTGTTGTGTTGCCTTGTCGTTGAGCGCGCCCGGTTCCCGCGCACGCTCCGCGAGATCACTGATCCGTTGTGATAGCTGCTTATACTCTCCTGTGTTTGGGAGGTTTGCGGCATTCTTCCCAATCTCATCGAGCACTTGGAGATAAGGGTTCGTGTTCGATGTTGCGGCGGCTTTCGGGCCGGTATTTCCGGCGATGGCACGTTCGACATCCCGGCCGGCGCTGAAAGCGGCACTTTCGCGGGCTTCGTCGCGGGTCGGGAAGGACTGGCTCCATTCGGATGCCGGCAGGTCACGACCATTCAGGGTCACGATACTCTTATAATGGAAGCCGGCCTCGCTCTGGCCGATATCGACGCTGAGCTTGGCCGTTTCGTTGACCGCTCGCGGCTGACCGCGCTCGATCGTCTCGATATTCGGGGCGGTCCGCTCAGAGGTAGCGGGACGCGGGGCGGTAGCGCCGTCGTTTTCCGGGGCGCGTGTTGTGGTGTCGCGGGTGATCATGGCGTTGAAGTCCTTTTGTCCATGGGAGGGGAAGATCCGATCGGGCACGAAGTTGGCGGCGTGGCCGATGGTAGCGATCCGATCGGCGAGGGCATTGCCGGCGTCGGTCGTGGGGGTGGCGACAACGAGTGACAGCGTTTCCGGGTTGATCCGGTCGATGTAGGCCCGCAGTGTCGCGCTGGTTTCCGGCCCGACCGCCCCGCTGACTGCCGTGTAGAGCGTGTCGGTGCGCATGCGTTCGATCGTGGCGAGGCTCATCGCCTCGATCGGCGTGTCGGCGACGACGATGCGCGTGGCGTTGCCATTGGCGGCATCGAGCGTGAACAGGGACCGTGTGGCGTTGGAGGCGAAGTTTTTGAATCCCGGCCCTTCGGCATCCCACCCGGTCATGTCACCCGAAGCGGTGCGGTGTGCTGCCCAAAGGGTAGCATTGGGACCCTCGCGCAGTTCCTCTTGTGCGATAGCGGCCTGGGCGACGATCGGGTGGATCCCCCGCTGCTCGGTGAGCCAGGTATAGGCCGGGCTTCCTTCCTTCAGCGGGTGATGCGTGACCCAGAGACGGGAGTAGCTGCTCCGCCGTGCATCGTCGGGAGTGCTGGATGCAGTGGCAGTTCGTGCTTGCTCGATTGCATCGGGTGAGGCCATACCCGCGACCCGTGCCCGCCGGGCCGGGAAAGACGTCAGGGTCGGATCGAGGTAGCCGGCGAGATCAAAGACGTCGCCCTTCGTCTGTGTGCCTTGCACAAAGAATCCCTGCCCGCCGTATGTGGTGACGATCGACGGCGCACTCGGAGGCGCGTTGCGTTCGCGCCAGACCATTTTGTCGCCACCCGGTTTGTCATCCGTCTGCCACCCGGCGTTTTCCAGTACGACCGGGCAGGTGACAGCGGATTTCAGGATCTGGTTGTCGGGCTGCGGGCTCATGATCCGCCTCCCCCATTCGATGCGATCTGCGGTGTCGGCAGGGTGGCCGATGAAGGCAGCAGCACTTTCGCCTTGTCGGCGAGGATGCTCGCGAGCAGCAAGTTCGTTTGCTGCTGTGATTTCAGCCGATGCAATGCGATGTAATTGCTCTGGGCGAGCTCATCGGCGACCGAGATCAGCACCGTTTTCGCGTTGGGGTCAGATTCGAGAGCCGCGTGCCAGGACGTGCTGCTTTCCCGGCGATCGACGGCGAGGGTGAGGGCACCGAGCCACGATGCGGTCTGGGTCTGAGGCATGCCGAGCGCTGTCTGTTCGGCCTGTTGGCTGGCGGTGAGGTCCACGCTGGGGGTGCGGGTAGCCTGAATGTCGGTGGCGACGCGCCGCGCCAACGACATCTGCGCGTTGTATTGCCGGCGTTTGACGACAGCAAACTGCCCTTTGAGCGACGTGAGCGCTGGCCCCCGCAGGGCGGCCGGCGCGTAGGGTTCGATCAGGGTCTGGCTATAATCATTGGCGGCCGTGGCCGATGTCTGATTCGGGTAGGTTTCCACCCCAAGGAGGCTGGCCGCTTCCTGGTCGGCGTCGGGATCTGGGCTCAATCCATCCTTGCACGGCAGGCCGGCCGCCATGTCCTGAGCAGAGCAATAGCGCAGATCATGCAACGCATTGATCGAGGCGACGCCCTCGCTGACCGAATTATAGGAGGGATCGCCCGGTGCGGCGATCGTCACCGGGTCGGTTACCGATTCAATCGAATTGGCGATCCCGCTTGTCTGATGGGCACCGACGACGATCGATTGGCCATTGGTCAGTGCATTGCAGGCCTGGGGGGTGAGAACGTGATTGTTCTGGATCTGGATTTGATGGTTCTGGAGATTTTCTGTGGCTTTATCTGCTAGCACGGCATCGGCGACCTGCTCGTTGGCGCCGACTGCGGCCTTGGCGTAATTGGCGTTCTGATTAAATCCGTTTTGCAAGGTTGTGCGCAGATCACCGCCGCCTTGGGCACCAGAGTACCCGAATTCGGATGCCAGTTTGCCCTCGATCGCGTTCTGCATGTTGGTGACGTCGGTGCCGACTGAGACGACCTTGCTGGCGACCGCATTCACGGCGGCAATCAGCGCCGCGATATCGGTTCCGAATAAAGCGTGCGCCTTGGGCGGCTGGAGGATCGTCGCCCCGAGCAGGACGCCAGCGCCGGCGGTCAGCAGGACCGATTTTCTGAATTCATGAGCCATTGCCGGCGCTCCCCTGCGTCGTTTGTGGAGCGGGATATCCGGTTGGCATCAGGGATGTGCCGTTGACGTAGATACCTGTGTTTTGGCCGAGGCTCGGCGATCCGGTGACGGAGAGCAGGTTGGCGCCGCCCCCTCCGAAGGAGAGTTGGGGGCAGAAATTCCCGAAGCCGGTCGTGCCGAAGCCGCCGATCTGAAACCCGCTGATCGAGATGCCACATTGGCTGACCGAGGACGTGGCATTCTGCCAGGCTTGATTGACGCTGGCGCAGATCTGTCCCTCCACGTCCTGAAAAATGGAAGTCAATGTGCTGGCGCTGAAGACTGACGTGATGAGATTGAGCCCAACGCCGTGAAAAAAGTTCGACAGGCAGGTCAATTGGGTGACCGGCGTGGGGGCGGTCAGCACATTGGAGTCAGCTGATAATCCGGCTGAGATACCGGCGGCTGCGCCGTTGGCCATCGCGACGCAACCGGCCGTCTGCTCGGCGGACGATCCTTGCGCTGAGGTGGCCGCCCTTGCTGTGATGGCGAGGGGGAGTGCAATGGCGCTCACGATCAGGAGCGCCTTTGATAAGCGCGTGGTCATAGGTGTGTCCTTGTGGATGTTCCAGTGGTGAAGGGGGCGAGGAGAGGGCGTCCGGACGTGGCGGCATGTAACGCCTCGATGCGGATGGGCTGGGTCATGCGCTCGATGATTTCGGCGCGGCGGATCAGGGTGATTGTCTCGCGCACCGTCCGGCCGCGGTGATCGGGATCGGCACCGACCATGGCTCTGATGATCCGGTTGCCCACGTCGTCAGGCAGATGTTCGAGGTAGATCAGCAGGGCCGTGCGTCGCTGGAGATCGAGCCAGGCCAACCCGGTCAGCAGGTGGTCGAGCGTTTCTGGTTCGAGAAGTAGATCAGCGACGACGTTGGGGGGCCTCGTGCAGATTTCGTTAAATCGCTGTCCGACCTCCTGGACTTTGGCCTCGACTTCGGGTGTGTCGGCAAGGATGGTGCCGGGCGCCAGGAATATCTGCGGGTAACATCGGATGATCCAGGCTTCAACGGCTTTGCGTTCGAGTGTCAGAGGCGAAGGTAAATCGGGCATGAGCGGTCCTTTCACGCGGAGCGTGGCAGGCGCGAATGCAAGTGGACCTATAAAAAATCGCGGCTACGAAATTTTTTTTATGGTGATCTTTGCGGTGGTCTGGGTGGCGCTGAGGTGCAAGCCGAGGGGGGCCAAAGCGGTGGCTAATGTGGCGGGCCACGGCAACCCGCCACGCCAGGAACAGGGCATTTCGCGGTTCACGCCTACCCCGAAATGCACAGTGACATATGGCGGTACAATCAATCGGAGGGCCGTAGCGATTGGTATGGCCGTGCCAAATCCTTTCACGATTGGATAATCGGGGTGCCGTGACGGCAGCGGTGGTGCATTGGACTCACGTGGCGGGTCTTTCGTTACCGATCGCGTGTAGACATTGGATGTGACTGTCTTTGTAGGTACGGCGATTATAACGACATTCGCCTGTGCTGGTCGCGTCATTGCTGTGACTGCCAGAAAGGCAATCCCAAAGAGGGCTGGATTGCGGGTCTGTCGATCTCTGATAAGCAGGGCGGGCATGTTGCTGTCCTTTCAGGTATCGCCCGCGAATGCCGTCTGCGATCGCCACTTCAAAGCATTATTTTCTATCGGAATGATAGACAAATATGAAAGATAATAACCTGTTTTCTGACATTACGCATTATTCATTACGCTCTAATTTCTATTCACTCGTTTGTGATTAGTCACTGGCGACACGGATGTAACTATTTAGTCACTATCAACATCTGTTACTCATTGTTGCAACGCAACGTTGTAATAAGTGGGTGATTTTCGGTTTCTCAACTTCATTCCGGACTCGAATCCCAGCTTATAACCCTATGTCACGCGAGTCTTTTGTCGACTCGGCCCACGTCGCCCGACGGCGCTCCCAGCGCGACTCAATATTTGGATTGATAGCGTTCTCAGATCGCAAAAAACAGCCAGTTAGTTTCGTCTTTTGGTATCTGGTTTATAAAAACCGCTTTCCGTTACGAATACGTTCTTATAGCGCAACTCGATTTTGCGGGTGTTCCGGGGGGACTTAAATTAGGGCTTGCATGCAGATCGTGCTGTAGGGGATGAATTTCCGTATCCGGTCTATTTCGATCGGGGTCGGAGGCTCGTATGTCCGTGACTACGGTCCACTCATTGCCTTTTAATGCTGGCACGCAACCTCTCCAGGGCTTTCCCGGGGATGAGCAGGATTCTGTAAGCCGATATATTTGGAATAACGGCTTACGAGCGGTCGCGTTAGGTAATTCGGTTACGCTCCTCAAGCAGGATCCGGCGCGGCGTGATGATCTGCGAGACCCAGACTGCCCGTCGGTATCCGCGGCCGTTGGAGCGACGGCTCCTGGCCCTCTCTCCGAGCGCGAGGCGACTATTGTCGCCGTGCAGATGATGACCCGATTTGCGCTGCGACCTGAGCGGGGGCCCGGTCGTCGCCAGATTGCCGCGTGGGTCGGTCTGTCACCGGAATTAGTCGTGCGTATTGCGCAGGATGCAGGGCTTTCGCCGCCACACGACCGTCCACTTCGGCATTACAAGTCCGCGCGCTATTTGTCGCACGATCAACGCGGGCTGATCGTTCGGAATTTTGTGGCACAGGTTCCGATCGAGGCTATCGCCTCGCTGGTTGATCGCTCGCGGACCCAGTTACTGTCATGCCTTCGTCGCATGGGACTGCCGTATGGGCGCGGTGGCTCAATGCGCGCCGCGCTTTGGGCAGATTTGGCTGACCCCGCGGTTGGTTTGGGCAATGCCGAAGCTGATCCTGAATCTGCTATCCCGTCACCTGGCCTATCGAGGCCGGCGGGACCTTCATCCGCGCCATCGATGTCATCGCAGTCGGACCGCCGACGCAAGCGTGCCCGGGCGCGGAGCAGGTCACCGCGCCCGGGCCGGCAGGCAAAGCCCCGGTGCCCGTCGCCGCTTTATCCCGCCGCACGCGCCGACCAGCTTTTGACCTCTTTTGTGGCACAGGTGGGCTCTGAATTGGATTCGTCTTCCCTGGCTCGGCTGAAGACTGCGGCGGAGACCGTCTATCGAGCCGCGAGCAATCCTGATTTCCGGATCGAGAAGCCGGCGCGGGGAATTCCCCCGTTGCTGCGCGAGTGCTTCGGCGTGCTTTATGTCGCCAGCGTGTCTCCCGATGGCTGCGCACGCATTGTCGGGGTTTCGCGCCACGTCGTCGCGCGGACCTTCTCGAATTATTGCGGAAGATCTGAAGCGAACTACGGCCGATCCAGTCGCGCCGTCTGGCCCGGGCGGCTCAGCCCGGGCTTCGATCTGGCCCAGATCTCGCAGTCCTACGGGGCACAGAATTTCGTTTTCAAAAAATGCCTGAGTAGCGGCATCTTGTTCCCCGTTCGTCGTACCGAAATCGCGTCCCGACATATCGCACCTCACATCATCGCGAGCGCACATGGATATGAGGGGTACAGTCTGTGACTATGCTGATTATTTCATCGTTTTTGCCAAATTCCGACACTCTTTTTTTCCTCTTTGGACTCGCGATAGCGCCTGCGACTCTTCCCCCCACGATGACAAATCGGGATCGGGAGATCAATGGATGAGCGACGTGACGGCAGGAACTGAGCTACGCGTACCACCGGAGACGGGGCCATCCTCGCGTCAGATTCTCAATCCGTATTTTCTGCTTGCGCGGATCCGCAGCCTTTTGACGGCCAATTTCATTCTGGCGATTGCGGTGGCCATGCTCGCGGGATGCCAGCTTTGGACGCTCCTGCATCCACGACAAGAGATTTTCTTTGGCACATCTCGCTCCGGCGATCCGATCCGGCTTTATCCGCTTAATCAGGCGATTTATGCCCAGAGCCGCGTTTTCCGTTTCGCGGTCGATGCGACTGATCAGGCTTATTCCGTCAATTTTGTGAACTATCGCGCGCAGTTCACCCGTGTTTCCAAAAAATTCACCCCAGCCGGATGGCAGGCCTTCGCCGCCAGTTTCATCAAGGAACATGATTTCGAGCGGATGAAATTCTACGACCTTGTTGGCAGCGCTGTCCCGACGGCTGGCCCTGCGATCAAGAAACAAGGCGTTGTGGGCAATCGATATACGTGGATTCTGCAATTTCCGATGGTCGTGACGTACCGAAATGAGGAGCGCCATTACACCGAGACACGCATGATGACTGTCGATGTTGTCCGCGCCTCACTGTTTCACCATCCTTCCGGTCTCGCGATCAGCCAGATTATTTCTGCACCAATGGGATGATCCAGATGTATTCGACGTATCGACACAAGCGCATCAGCCTCACCCTGTGCTCGACTACCGCCTTGATGATCATGTGCGGGTGTCCGGCGTGGGCGCAGAACGCCCAACCGGCTGACGGACAACTCTCGGGCGCGGCGCGATCCGTTACCCCGGCGTTTCTACCCCAAAACGGATCACCTCATCCGAATTTCTCGGCCGCAGCGCAAAACGCCATTCCGATTACCCCGGGGATGATCCGCGCGCTGCAGCATCGCTATGACGGCGTCTCGAAGGCAATCGCGGATGCTCATACGTCGCCAATGGCAATCCCCGTGACCAGCACGGTGACGATCGGTCTCGGGCCGCAATCGGTCACAAACATTATCGAAACCGCCTATGGATTTCCGACCGCGGTTGCATTTCTTGACAGTTCCGGAGCGCCCTGGCCGATCGCATGGACGACCAATTCCAATCCGGCGCCCGGCTCTCCGACCACCAAATCGGATACCTGTGTGAACGGCGGTAATCCTGCGACCGCAGCGACTGCGGGCACGGCTATGCCCGCGATTGTGGCCAGTGGGTTCATTGTCTGCGTTCCGTACAAGGGATCGAACGTCCTCGAGATCTCTCCCCGTTCGCGCTATCCGCGCGGCGGGTTGCTGGTCAATCTCAAGGGCGCTGCGGCCCCGCTTCCGTTTCTGATTCTGACAAATTCCACGCATTACGAGGCCCGCCTCGATGTGCAGATCAATCAGCGCGGTCCGGACGCCTCCCCCGAGGTCTACGTCCGGTCGAACGCTCCCGAGACCGGCGCTCCGGCTTTGACCGCGATGCTGAATGGCGAACCGCCGGCGGATGCTGTGCCGCTCGGTGTCATTGGCGCATCGCCCGAAGCGATCCGGGCCTGGCGGTATCGCGGCCAGATCTACATCCGCACGCGCGACAAGATCCTGTCGCCGGAATGGGACGGCTCGGAATACGGCCCCGATGGTGTCGGGATCTACGTCGTGCCCAATACGCCGGTCGTCCTGATGTCAGGTGGCGATGGCCGCACTTTCTCCGTCTCTTTCAAGGAGGACTGATATGGCCACTAAATTTCCCATCTTTGACCAGATCCGTACCGGCGTGTCGGCCGTCGGCAAGCGCAAGCTGCTGATCGGCGCCGGGGTGTTGGGAGTCACGGCGATCAGTGCGTACGCGGTGGTCAAGCCGAAGCCCAAGCTGCCGGTCAGTGTCGCCGGCGTGGTCCCGAAGCTTGGGCATGGCGGCGGCACACGGAATCGCTCGACCTCGACCTACGACCAGCATTTGATGGCGTATCAGGATAAGCTGGACGCGAAGAAAGCCGCCGCAACGGGCGGAAGCTATGCGGGCCCATTTGGGAGTGCTGTCGCCAATCATCCCCGGCAGATGGCACAACCCGTGACACCGCCCATCGTTGCGGTCGATCAGACATTGCCGGCGCATTCTGCTGCCCCTCCGTCAAAGCAATCGACCCAGCCAATACACAAGCCAGGAGGTGCGGATCCGCGCGTCACAGATCCTCCGCCAACCTCCGTCGCTTCGTATGATCCATCACGGTATAAGACTTACACGGCTGAGATCAGGATGCTGATGGGCCAGATGTCCGGCCCGGGTCCGGTCACAAATGTGATCGTCAAACCCGTCGCCGTGAAAGACCCGCCCCCGGTCCCGGTCACCGCTGCGCAGGGTGGCCCTTCGCGCGAAACCGGCAAGCTCCCCTTCGGGGCGCCACGCGCGCGCCCGCGCGTTCTGATACCGGCCGGTCACGGCGTGTATGGGGTCACGAAGCTCGCCGTGTCTTCCGATCAGGGCGGTAGTCCGGTCGAAGTCCAGGCCTTGTCCGGGCCGATTGCCGGGGATGACATGCTCGGGTCTTTCAGCCGCGAGGGCGACCGGCTTGTCGTCAAGCTGAACTCGATCACCCTGAAGGATGGCGAGCAGTCGTCGATCAACGCGCTGGTCGTGACACCCGATACGATGCGCACGGCGGTCGCGACGTCGGTGAACGAGCATTATGTCGATCGGATCGTTCTGCCGGCCGCGGCGGCTTTCGTCGAGGCGCTCGGCGGATCGCTCGGACAGAGCGGATCGATAGAGCAAACCTCCCCGCTCGGTGGATTGACCGTTTTCTCTCACGTCAACACCGGTCAGGCGGTTGCGGCCGGTTTCGGCAATGCCGCCGGAACACTCGGCAACATCATCCAGCAGACGGCACCAAAAGGCCCCACGGTCAAACTGGCGGCAGGGACCGATGTCGGCGTCCTGTTTCTGTCGCCCCTGAAAGCCGCCACGCCGTGACACGCCGTCATCCCTCCCTGCTGTTCTCCCTGCCGTTCCATCGTTCCGAAAGGCCCCACCATGTCTGATGCAACCTCCGACGTACCCCTCCCGCGCGCTCCGACCGCCCCCACCACCGAGACTGCCGCCTCACGCCGACCGCGTAAACGCGACACGATCCTGTTTGCGACAACCGCCCTGGTCGTTGTCGGCGCAACGGCGGGCGTGATCCTACGTCACCGGATCGAGCCGGTGATCGAACCGTTGATTGCGCATGTGTTCAACCACAAGATGAATCGCTCCACGCCGTCATCTCCCGCGCGGCCTATGGCCTCCAGCCCGGTCATCCCGGAATTATCACCCCCGCCGGCTTTCCGCGTTGGCGATCACGCGGTCGCATCGGATAAAGCACGACCCGCCGCAACATCGACCGATACAATTGTCGGTGTCGCCCATACCCATACAGATGCGGCGAAGACGCATGTCATGAGCCACACGATGTCGTCGTCCGGGCATCCGGCAAATCTGTCGAAATCCACCTTTCAATCGATCCTGGACCTCAAGCCAGGATCGATCCCGACGGCATCACACAAGCCTGTCGCTTCCAGGCCGACTGCGACCGAAGCAAAAAAGTCGCGATTGGGCGAGAGCGTCGTTGTCCCTGTCATGGGCGATAAAAATCCAGCCACCACGGCACGGCTTGCCCCTGTTCCTGTCATGGCCCCGATCCCCCACCAGCCTGTGCCGACAAAATCTCCTGCTGCGTCATCGGGGACGACCGCATCGACGTCTCCAACGGGATCAGCGGTCGCGCCCAAGGTGCTCTCGCCCACCCCGAAGTCAGCCGCTGCTGTCGGTGCGTCTCAGACGCCCACGACACCTGCGGTCAACGCCTTGCTTCATCCGATTGCGCCGACAATGGCGTCGCACGTCACGTCCACACCAGCCACTTCGAACGCTTCACTTCCGATGGCAACCGATATTACCGCCCCCCCGCACTCACTGCCGATCGGAACAGCCGGTGGCCCTGCCACGCTGGCAACGCTTGCCCATCCGGTGCAGACGGCAACTCATCTCGTGGCCGGGCCATTGACCCCGAAATCCGAGATCCCCGTGCTCTCGCTGGTCTCCCAGCTCGGGGTTCTGGTGGCCCAGCTGCGCAATGAGAATGAGGCGCTGGCGCATCAGGTGGCCACCTTGCAGGCAACGACGACGCGGCGCCTCGATATTTTCAGCCGCACCCTGCACCTCGATGAGGCAAAGAGCGCGCTGGCGCTGGCCGTGCAACCGGCTCAGGCCCCGCGTGCGGCCATCCATCCGCATATTTTCCAGTCGCACAGCGCGGTTCCGTCCGGGAAGATCTCGGCGTCAAGCTATCGGATCATAGCGTCTTCGCCCGGTGTTGCGATCATCTCCCGCGACGGGCGCACCGATGAGGTTTCAGTCGGTGATGTGGTGCCGGGGGTCGGTCGGGTGTTGTCCGTGACGGAGGATGGCACATCCTGGGTGGTCAACACCACGCATGGCCAGATCCACCAGTAAGGGGAGGGTGCTGCCGTGCAGGGGTTTCTCAATCTGGCGGATGCGATCGGCAATGCGATCACGATCATCCTGCCCGCTCTCTGTTACATCATCGGCAGCAGCCTGTTCATCCTCGGCGGCTACGGGCTTTGGCAGTCGGCCAAGCCCGGGTCCTATTGGGCCGGTCATAAATATCTGCCGTTCTTCGCCCTCGGGATCGGCAGCTGTTTCCTGAGTTTCGATCGCATCCTCGACAAGCTGGAGGCGAGCTTCGGCGGCACGGTCAATTTCGGCATCGCCTCGCAGATCACCTCCTACACGTCTTCGACCGCGACCGGGGTACTCGGCGCGACGCCGGAAGCGACCGTGCTCAATATGGTTCAGATGTTCATCGGCTTTTTCATCCCCTTCGGCGCGTTGATGGTCTTCCTTGCGGGAAACAAGGTTTACGCGATCGGCAAGGGCGAACGACGCGGCGGATATTCCGGCCCGTTCATTCAGACAATCTTCGGCCTGGGGCTGATCAATATCGTCACGGTGACGCAATGGCTCATGTCGAATTTCTCCTGACACGCGGGAACGGGCGCATCCGGCACCGCTCCGTTCCCCCGCGTGCCCCTGGCGTCCGGCCTAATTCGGACGCCCAAATCACAAAAGCGTGCAACCCGCATTTTGTCCGCTCCACTTGCAATGCAGATCGCTCTCCTGTCGCCGGGAATTGTCCCTCTCAATCACGGAGTGTTTTCATGACCAGCCTTTTCAAGCGTCAATCCGGTCCGGTCGATGACCGTGCCGGGTCCACCACCCCGACCATTGTACCGAAATCCCGCCCGGCCCTGCGCCGGATCCTCGGGGCCGGTGCGGTGGCCATCGCCGCGATCACGTTCGGTCACGGCATCGCCTTCGCGGCGGGCACCGCGCCCACCGCCGTTACCGGCGGCATCGGCGCGCAGGCCGCGGCGACATCCGGCGATCTCTCCTACGGCTTCGGCTTCGCGCTGGAGTTTGTCAGCTACTGCATCGCCGGCATCGCAGCCGCCTATGCCGCCTACACCTTCTGGCAGCACCACAAGAACCCCAACGGGCAGCACAAGATGAGCTACGCCTTCGCGTCGCTGCTCGCCGCGGGGTTCATGGCGGGTCTGCCCAGCATGGTCGGCAAATCGTCCGAAACCGTCACCGGTGGTGCGGCAACGGTCACCGGCCAGACGGCGCAGATGACCTACGGCAACGGCGCTGGCGCCGGCTGACCGGAGTTCATGTGATGGCGCGTCTTCAGCATCTTATCCCTTCGGTCTGCCGTCCCGCCCATCCGGTGGCGCTCGATCGGGGCGATGCTGAGACGCGCCTGTCCGTCATCGCGGACGCGACAGATGTTTGCGCCATCTGCACGGCGCGTGGTGGTTGGCTCGATCTCTATTTCCTGGACAATGACGCAAGGAATTTCAGGCGCAGCAATCTGATCGCGGCTTGCCCGCTCTGCCGTTCATGTCAGTCGTTGCACCGGTCCCATGCGGCGATCGAGTTTCTGCCGGTGTGGGTAACGGAGATCCCGCAGATCGCCATCAACCGGCTGACTCGGCTCTTGCATCAGCGTCTGATCAGCGCGGGCGAAACCCCGATCATCGATCATCGGAACAGACCCGCACTCGACGATCAGACAACAAGGGATCTGGTCTCAACCTATCTTGCTCTGGCCAATCGAAACGTGCGCCTCAGGATCATTCTCGGCGGCTATGCACCGAATGCCCGCGATCTGGTGACCCTGTTCTATGCAGTCGATCCGGGCCGCGGATCCTGTCCTGAGAAGCTGAGTGTCGGTCTGCGCCTGCTGCCGCTCGGTCGCTACGTCGTCGATGGTCGGGATCGGTATGCCGCAGCACTCGGCGTTGAACCACCCGCCCTCGACGCAATCAACACAGATCTGGTTGCTGCGTGATGCCGACAATCAAATCCCACATCAGGAGTATGCAGCCGATGCCTCTTCCCGAAATCATAAAATCCATCGCCGGGGCCTGCCTTGATTCCGGCGAAACCCTGCTTGGTATGGCTCAGGCCGCGAGCGCTGCATCAATCACGGTCGGAGCCGGTGGGGTGCTGGCAACAGCCTGGTTCGATCATGTTGGGCTTGACGCGGTGATCAGTGATCCGTCGCGCTTGCAACCATGTCTGACCATCGCCGCTACGGCCGCAATCCTGCGTGGTCTCATCTATATGGCGCGGTTTGAATCGATGGTCAGCCGGATCACCGGTGTTGCGTGTATCACCTCATCCGCAGCTGCGACGCCGATCTATCCGCGTACATCCCCACCACCCTCGCGTGGCGCGTGAGGGGATCATGGCCCTGTCGGATAAAATTCTCGGCGGCATTTTCGGATTCTTCAAGCAGCCCCTCGATGCGTATTGCGATCTCGAGACGGTGGATGGCGCGGCGCTGCTGAGCAGCAAGGGCGAGTATATCACGCTGATCGAGATCCACGGATCACGGCGGATGTTCAATACCAGCGACGTCGATGCCAAGGTTGAGGCGTTGCGTCTCGATATCCAGTCGGGATTCGAATTTCAGGGCCACGGCCTTCAAGCGTGGTTTGCGACCGATCCCGGTCTCATCCAGGAGACCATCGCCACCCATCTGGCCGCACCGCGGGCGATGGCGCGTGAACTCGACATCAATCTCGACGACATCCTCAATGAGCGTGAGGTGGTGTTTCCCAAGCTGATGCGCTGGGAGCGCTGTTTCCTCGTGGTCTGGTCTCGTCGGGCACTGCTGACCCGCGATGAAGAAAAGATCGTCTCCGCCGAACAGGCCAAATTGTCCGAGGGAGCCCCTTCACTTGCCGACACCCAGAACATCTTTCTGGCCACGGATCTGCTGATTGAGCAACCTGATGTCTGGAAAATAGGGCGAGCGGGGGTCAGGCATCCTGGTAGTCCCACTTGATGTAGCCCTTGGTGTCGGCGGCCCATTTTTCATCGATTTCGACGAGGACGGCGCTGACGAGGCGTTCGAGGGAGGCTTCGTTGGGGAAGACCCTGATTTTGGTGGTGCGGCGTTTGAGTTCCTGCTGGATGCCGCGTTCCATGGGGTTGGAAGTGCGAAGCCGGCGCTGGTGGGGTTCTGGCAGTGTGAAGACGGTGAGGCCTTCGGGGATATTTCGTTCGAGCCAATCGGCGAGCTTTGGTGCGGTGTCGCGATAGGCATTGACGAGGGTTGTGAGAGCGATCTGGGCAGCGGCGAGGGAATTTGCGTTCCAGACGGTCCGGAGTTCTGCGCCGATGCGTTTGCGGATGGCGTGGTTGGGGGCGTGGTGGATGGCGTTTTGGGCGAGGTGGAACTGGCATCGTTGCCAGTGTGCGGCGCCGAAGACGGCGCGGCGTGCGGCGTGCAATCCGGCATGGTCATCGGAGACGATGAATTCGACGCCTCGCAGGCCACGCTGATGGAGGCTTTCGAGGAAGGCACGCCAATGGACTTCGGCCTCGGAAAGGGCGACCGAGACGCCGAGGACACGGCGGCGTTCATCGGGTCCGATGCCGATGGCCGAGAGCACGGCGGCATCGCGGACGACGCCATTATCGCGCATTTTTTCATATCTGGCGTCGAGGATGAGGTAGCGGATCTCGGCGAGGGGTCGGGTGCGCCAGGCGGCGAGTTCGTCATCGAGCAGCTTGCTGGCGCGGCTGACCTGAGCGGAGGAGAGGCTTTCGATGCCGAATTCGCGCATGACGGCCTCGACGTCGCGGGTGGAGACGCCTTTGATGTACATTTCGGCGACGGCGACCATGACGGCGCGGACCGAGCGTCGGCCGCGTTCGAGGGACTGTGGGTAGAAGGGTTCGCCCACGTGACCGGCGGTTTTGGGGACATCGACGGTGATCGACCCGGCCGGGGTATCGATCCGCTTGGGCTTGTAGCCATTGGCGTAACCCTGACGATCGGGGTTGCGCTCGTAGTGACTGGCGTGGAGGAAGCGTTCGCGCTCGATCTGCATGGCGAGTTCGAAGGTCCTGGCAAATACCGTGGCGATATCGCCTGCGCCGTTTTCGATCAGATGTTCCAAAAGTGCCTCGATAATCGTATCCTTTTTGGCGTCCATTCATCGGTCTCCATGTTGGTGTGAACAACTGCATGGAATACCAGAATGAACAGCCCTTGCCGGGGCATGCCCCGGCAAGGGCACCAACTCCCAACCCAAAATGAATTTCCAGACGTCAGGTTACACCACCGATCTGCTCGCGACCAAACACACCGCCTTCGTCGCCCGGGTGGTCACGGCGTTGCGGGGGATCGACGTCGCCTGCGACGAACTCGATCCGCGCGACGCCCTGCGCTGTATCCGCGAGGCGATCGGGCAGACCACTGAGCCGCACTGGCGGGCGATCCTGCCCGGTGATCCGGTTGCCCCTCGGTTGCCCGACGGCAAGCCGAAGAAGGGGCAGGTTGATTTCCTGCTGTGGCCCTCGCTGCCATCCCAGCTGCTCGCAGATGATGCCGAGACCGAGGGCATGCGGATCGTCACCATGGGGGCCTACGAATGGACCACCGTTGAAATCACGGTCGGTCCCGAGGATGCGCGATCGTTCTCCGAGCTGGTCGCGCGCATGGCCGCCTCGAACATCCCCTGGCGGATGTCGATGTGGGTGGAGGGCGGCGGGGCGATCCTCGCAGGGCTCAAATCGGGCATCGCGACGATGCTGGCGTTCGATCCGACCAACCGCGCGGTGATGCGGGCATTCCAGAACCTCCGCCACCTGAAGGAGACGACCGCCGAGGTGACCGTACGCTGGCGTTGTTCCTTTGCCACCTGGGCACCGCGCGGCGAGCGCGCGATGCTGCGCCGTCAGGCGGCGATACTCGCCCAGCGCGTCCAGGCCTGGGGCAATTGCAATGTCGGGCTGACCGCGGGTGATCCCCTCGAGGCACTCATGGGCAGCGCGCTGGGGCTGGCCTTCGGCTCGACCGCCCCCTCGGGTACCCCGCCGATCTCGCAGGCGCTGAGGATGCTGCCCTGGGGCCGCCCTGCGTCGGCCTGGCGCAAGGGGAGCGTGCTGTTCCGCAGCCCTGACGGGCGGATCGCGCCGTACGATCCCTCTGGCTCCGGGCGCGGTGCCGTCTTCACCCTGATCGTCGCACCGCCGCGCTTCGGCAAATCCACCCTGGCGAATGCAATCAACCTCGGCCTCTGCCTGTCGACCGCATCCCAGGGCCCTCTGGGTGCCAAGCTGCCCTTGATCGGCAAAATCGATATCGGCGATTCCGCGGAGGGCTTCGTGCTGCTGCTGCGCAACGGACTTCCGCCGGAGCGCCAGAACGAGGCGATCTATGTCCGCCTGCGCTTTCGTTCCGGCTATGAATACAACCCCTTCGATCTCCAGTTGGGGTGCCGCCATCCTCTGCCGCTCGAACGATCGTTTCTGATCAATTTCCTGTCGCTGGCGACCTTGTCGCAGGATGCCTCGGTCGGCTTCGAGGGAATGAACCAGTTCATCGGCCTCGTGATCGATGAAGCCTACCGGATGTTTGGCGATGGCGGTGAGAATATCACCCCGAAAGTCTACGTCGCCGGCACCGTGCCGGAAGTCGACGCCTATCTCGCGGCGAACGCCATCCGCATCGAGGCGACCCATCCCTGGTGGTGGGAGATCGTCGATGTGCTCTGCGCCCGCGGTGAATACGCCCTCGCAGCACTCGCCCAGCGCCATGCCGTGCCGATCCTCGAAGACCTAATCAGCGCCGCGCGTGCCGAGCGGATCCGGGGGGATTTCTCCTTCAGGGGCAAGGAAACCAGCGAGACCCTCGCCGAGATGTTCGAGCGCTACATCAAATCCCTGATCCGCGAGATCCCGACCCTCAACAAGGCCACCAGTCTGGATTTCGGGCCGGCCCGGGTGATCGTACTCGATCTGCAAGAGGTCGCGCCCAGCGGCAGCGCGGATGCCGATCGCAAAACCGCGCTGATGTATATGCTGGCGCGCCACATCATCGGGCGGAACTTCTTCCTGCATCCGGATTATCTGGTCCATGTCCCGGATGCGATGAAAGCCTATCACGCGCCGCGGTTCCGTGAATTCAAGGAATCGGTCAAGCGTCTCGATTACGATGAATACCATCGCACCAAGGCCTCGCCCTTCGTGCGCGCCCAGGTGGTTCGCGATCTCCTCGAAGGGGGCAAGCACAATGTCCAGATCGTCGTCGCCTCGCAGAGTATCGAGCATTTTGACGACGATCTGATCCGGAACACCAATGAGCAGATCGTCCTCGGTGCCCGCGACGACAAGGAACGCGAGACCATCATCAAGCGGTTCCAGTTATCGGCGGCCTCTGCTTTCGTACTGCGCAACCGGCTGACCGGTCCCGACCGGAACGGGGGTGGTGCGCCGTTCCTGATGATCGCCGAAGTCGATAACGCCAAATACGAGCAGATGATGGTGAACAGCCTGGGTCCGATCGAACTCTGGGCGCTGAGCACGACGCCGCTGGATGTGCATCTGCGGACCCGCCTCTATTCCATGCTCGGCCCGGCCGAGGCGCGCCGTCGCCTCGCCCTGGTGTTTCCCAAAGGCAGTGCCGAGGGCGAGATCCGTCGCCGGCGTGATGAACGCCTCACGCGGGACGCCGATCAGGCGGCCATCGAGGCCGGCGTCACCGACGAACTGGCACAGGACATTTACGATGGCCGGGGCATCGCGATCATGCTGCGCGGCTTCGACCAGGAACCCGTCAGACCCGCCAGACAAGCCTACCGCGAGGCCGCCGAATGACCGCCCCCAAAGATCGCCTCATCGCCAAACGGATCTGGCGCCCGGAGCCGCAAACCTCGGCGTCGGTCCGGTTCACCATCCGCTCCGCCAGCGCTCTCAGCGCGTGGCTCGATCGGCAATCACAGCTGGCCCACACCGCAAACCAGGCCATGAACATGGCGTTCGAAAGCCTGGCCGTGATCGAACCCGACCCGGACACACGCGCGATGATCCGGCAGATGCGCGGTGATCTCGACGACATGAAACGCCGGCTGGTCACCGCCGAACTCGGCCTCGACGATCTCGAACGAAAGGTTGATCGCCATGGAACATGAACGGGACATTCCCCTTGAACCCTTTACGCCCGGCGCGCCAATGGCGTTCGCGCGCCGTCTCCCCGCAACCACTGCCGTCGGTGGTCAGCCTGCTCCTTCGACGATCAGTGCCGCCCGCGCGGGCGATCTGTTCGATCTGCTGGTCGCCGGTGCCACCACAGGGGGTGCTGCCGCTCTGGCCTGGATAGCCTACAACACGGCTTTCGATGGTCGGTGGCTTCTGCACCTGCCGGATGATCCGTTCAGCCTCGAGCTGCTGGGTCTGATCTTTCTGGCCTTCGGGGGCTTCCGGATCGTCGCCCTGGCCTATGACCGGTCGGAATCCGGCGGCATTATGCGACGAACCCGCGAGATCGAGGGCCGCAAAATCCGGTCGTGCGGCAACCCGGATGATCTGCGGTCATGATCTCGATCTGTCCGCAATCCGGCCCGGCCCCGGTGATCAGTTTCCTCGATAAGGCGCGGGTCACGCTCGGGATCAATGTCTATTATCTCGCGAGCAAGCCGGTGCTGCGGGCTATCAAGGCAGACGTGCGGCGCGGTGTGAAAACCTATGTCATCGTGGATGGCGAACCCTATGGGATATCTCGCTCGCTGGTATCGCGTGAGATGGCGAATCTCCGGGCCACCGGCGCGCATGTTCATGTCGCGCCGAGACGCTTCGAGGGCAGGTACCGGTTCGATCATGCCAAATACGCGGTCAGCCATGGCGAGGTGCTGATCGGCTCGGCGAACTGGGACGCAGCAGCGTTCCACCATGACCGTGACTATATCGACCGCACCGCCAGCCCGGCTCTGGTGGCGGCGCTGGAGCGGATCTTCCGGGCAGATTGGTATAATCGGTCAGCCGGTGATCGGGGCCGGAGTGGCGCGCCCACCCTGGTCGTCTCTCCCGGTTCTGAACCCACGCTCGCCCGTGTGATCGACCAGCCCGGCCATGTGGATATCGAAGCCGAGGAACTCGGCGACGATCCCGTCATAATCCGGGCGATCGAGGCCAAGGGCGCCGATGCGCGGATCATCTTTCCGATGACACTCGCTCCATCGGATCGTGATCGGGTCGCGTCGTTGCAGCGCCACGGCGTGCAGGTCGAATTTCTGCCGAAACACCCGGTTTATCTGCACGCCAAGATGATCGTTGGGCCGCAGGCCGGGTTTATTGGCTCGCAGAATTTCTCGCGGACCAGTCTCAACGCCAATCGTGAGATCGGGATCATGCTGTATTCCGGCCCGGACCGTGCCGCCTTGCGGCGGCAGTTCGAGATCGATTGGCACGACGCCGATCATCTGCATCAGCCGACATGAGGAAAGGCACGGCCATGAACGATCATTTCCATGATGAACCCGCGCATCTGCGCCTCCCGTCTGCCCCGAAAACCGGACAAGGTATGGAGCCGCTCCTGAGCCGGATCTTCCTCGGGATCAGCGTGGCGCTGATCCCTGCGATATGTTTCGATCTGCCCGGCCTGCTGCTCGGGGAGGCGGGGGAGACGAGATCGATCCTGCTCATGATCGTCGCCGTGACCGCGGCCGTGGTCGCCCTGTTCCAGGCCTGGCGCGCGCGTCTGCGTCGGGCGGCCGACCGGCCGGCGGGTCTCCTGAAATCGATTGCCGCCGAAGGCGACATCATCGCCATGGTGCCCGTGCGTGATCTCGCCGCGCTCGACCTCGTGCTGATCGACAATCCGACGCTCGCCGTCGAGCAGGCCCTCAATCTGTTCAAGGTCATGGTGCGTCTTCTCTCCAGTATCTTCGTCGTCGCGCCGCTCGCGCTGGCCTGGGAGATGCTGTTCCTGTTTGCTTTCGGCGGGTTGAAGATGCCCTTGCTTCACGCGGCGGTCACCGGATCGCAGATCATCCGGATCGGTGACCTGGCGCGCAGCCTGATAGCGTTCGACGCGCTCGTCGTCTCCTTCGGCGCCGTGATCATGCTGGTCGCGGGCAAGCAGCCGAGCCGCCGGTTCGGGTTCCGCAACATCTATCGGGACCGGCGGGATGCCTATCTGCGCGAGCAGTTTTCCGTATCGGACGACGAAGCGATCACGATTTCGATCGCCTCACCCCGGTTCACCCCCGTCCACCAGAGGTCGTTTTGAGCACCCCGGCCGGCGGGGTCACCGCTCCGGCGCGGGGGCACCGCAGCCCTCCCGCCGCTCTCGTTTATCTACCAACGGAGATTTCCATGAAACAGTTCCGGACCAACCGCCTATCCCCATCGCTCCTATGGCATAATCTGGGACCGCAATGATCGGATCGGGGGACATCATGTCATCGGTGCGCACCGATCAGACAGCCGTCGCCGGCGTTGGGGCCGGCGCAGGGGCAGCGGCGGGGGCAGAGACGGCGAATTTCGCGGCGCGTTTCCGCAAGGCGATAGACCTCGCCCTGCCCCCCGATCGCCGGTTCGTCCGGAACCTGTCGCGGATGATGGGCAAACGCGGTCTCGATCGGTATCGCGCTGTGGCAAGCGGAGAGGCGACGCTTTCACCCTCCGAGACCGATGCGTTTGCCGCGATGCTGGGTGTTTCGTCCAGGTGGCTGGGGTCAGGGCAAGGTCATCCGTTCGTCGTCGGCACCTTGCCGCTGGGAGATGAACCGATCAGCCTCCTTGCGATCCTGGCCGGTCTTCGTAACAGCTGCAGATGGGGTCCAGTCCAGTCCATCATCTTTGTCGCCTGCGCCTATCCAGCCTATGGCAGTGTCCTGATCATCTGCGAATACGAGGGCACCGCGCTCAATCCGCACCGTTACAGCGTTATCAGAACCACCACCCCTCTGGACGCTCCGCAGGATGGCGCCTGGACTTGGCAGCCGGGAGCATTGCTCCTCAACATGGCCTTCCTGTCGCGCCTGCATGTCCGGCGCGGTGGCGTTCCCGGTCAGGGAATGATGAGCATCATCGTCTCCGATGACACCTATGACGCCTTGTCCGGTGGGACGGCTCATATCCGTGAGCTCCCGCTCCTCGTCGGTGATTCGACCTGGCATCTCGATTTGCTGGACCAGCAGCGTCTGCAAGATCCCGCTCTGGTGTTCGAGCATTTTCAATACTGGCAGGATTTTGGGAACTGGACCTTCAACCATCTCGCCAAAAGCCCGGCGTTGAAATCGTGTCTGGATGGCTATCTGCGCGGCGATCATCCGGATTTCGATCAGGCGGACGCCTTACTCGATTCCGGTCCGGGACCCGCCAGCACCCTGACCCGCACACCCTATCTGCAACGCCATCCCGAGGCAGCGCGGTCCGAACCCCCGCCCTCCGGCCTGCTGAATTAGCCCTACGATGGACCGCCCCCCTGAAAGACCACTTCCTCTCCTTGCCGATCTGACGGCCGCACAATCTGACGCGGCCCATCAGGACGGACCGGTTCTGGTGCTGGCCGGCGCCGGGACCGGCAAGACCAAGACACTGACGGCCGCAATCGCGCGCCGGATCGGCGCGGGAGTCGCCCCGTCACGGATTCTCGCCGTGACGTTCACGAACAAGGCGGCACGCGGGATGATAGAACGGATTGCTGCCGCCCTGGGCGAGAGCGACCAACCCGGATGGGTCGGCACATTCCATGGACTGGGCGCGCGTCAGCTCCGGATCGAACCCGAAGTGGCGGGTTTGCGACCGGGCTTCGATATTCTCGACGCCGATGATAGTCGCCGCCTGCTCAAAAGGGTTGTGAAGTCGATGCAGATCGACGCCGCGATCGATGAGGGCATGGCCACGTCGCGGGATCCGATCAAGCTGATGGCCAAGCGGATCGAGACCTTCAAGGATAATCTCATCGCGCCGGAAGACGCGGCGTTGCGGGTGGAGGGACTGATCGGGGCGGCCACCCGTGAACGCCGGCCGATCGATGCCGCGGGGTTCCGCGCGGCGGTTCCGGTCTATGCCGAATATCAACGTCGCCTGCGCGAAGCCAACGCGGCGGATTTCGGGGATCTGCTGCTATGGCCGACCCTGACCATGCAGCGCGATGAAACCTATCGGCTGCGCTGGGCCGGGCGGTTCGATTGCGTGCTCGCGGACGAATATCAGGACGTGTGCTACGTCCAGTACGCGTGGCTGCGCCTGCTCTCGGCAGATCACCGCCAGCTGTTCTGCGTGGGCGATGACGATCAGGCGATCTATTCCTGGCGGGGCAGCGATCTCGCCTATCTGCGCCGGTTTCTCAGGGAGTATCCCGACGGCAGATTGATCCGGCTGGAGGAGAATTTTCGCTCGACAGCCCACATCCTCGATGCCGCGAACGCCGTCATCGCCCATGACGCCGAGCGGATGGGCAAGACATTGTTCACCCGCAAGCCCGCCGGTGACCTGATCGAAATCCTCCGTTTTCCTGACGCGGGTGCGGAGGCGAACGGGATCGCCGATGAAATCCAGCGCCGTCACGGCGAGGGGATCGGCTGGGATGACATGGCGATCCTGTATCGGAGCAATTTCCTCTCGCGCGGCTTTGAGGAGGCGATGATGCGCCGTCGTATCCCCTATGTGCTGGTGGGTGACGTCGGTTTCTATCAGCGGGCCGAGGTCAAGGACGGGCTGGCGTTCCTGCGCATCGCGACGACACCGGACGATGTCCAATCCGATGAAGCCTTCCGCCGGGTGATCAACACCCCGCCGCGCGGCTTCGGTCCGAAAGCCCTCGATGAGTTGGAAGCCGAGGCTTCGTTCCGGCAATCCTCGCTGTTTCGGGCGATCGAGACGGCGGATCTGCCGACGAAGTGCCGCAGCGCCGGCCTCCATTTCATCGACCTGATCCGGGCCGCCGGGCGGGACACCCAAGCGAGTGTCGCCGATCAGATCTCCACTTTACTCGATCAGACGGGCTACCGGGCGATGTTGCGGGCCAGCCGGGCGGAGACGACGGAGGATCGGCTGGAGAATTTGCAGGAGCTCCTCGAAATCGCGGCGGGATTTCATACGGCGCGGGACCTGCTCGATCACGCGGCGCTGGCAACCTCCGGACCCGGCGAGGATCGGGTCGATCGGGTCAAGATGATGACCCTGCACAAAGCCAAGGGGCTGGAGTTTCCGCATGTGTTTCTGCCAGGCTGGGAGGCGGGCGCGTTCCCGCCGCCCTATGGCGACGTCGCCGAGGAGCGCCGGCTCGCCTATGTCGCGCTGACGCGCGGCATGCGTCGGGTCACGGTCTCGCATTGCGAGTACCGGCGCGGGTACGAAGCGCCGTCGCTCTACGTCGACGATATTCCAGCCGCGCATAAAGTGGCAGGTTGGCTTTGGGCGGACGATCGGTCGGGCCGGAGAAATCGCGGGGAACCTGTTCTGACCCAAATGAGCGATGCCGAGATGCTCGATCGCCACATGGGTCTCTGAGTCGTCATCACGAAATATGGCAGACGTTATCTCGATGAAGAACGCACCGAATATCACCGGGTGCAGTTCTCGTCATGTCAATTGCGATGAGGGAGACCGCTGGACAATGGCTGGGGCTACGGCATCGAGGTCAAATCACTCGGCGAGCGCGAGTTTGCAATCCAGGTTTACCGCGATTTCGGTAAGGGTTCGAGCTGATCCAAACGATGGACGAGCAGCGACCAAAGCGGAATGATGCTCACAACAGGGCTGTCGGTCACCGATCCTTCATTTTCCAGCAAGCCTGCTTTGGTTTGGTTTCGCCGCGATACGGTGCTCCTCCTTTGCAGCATTCCCCAGCGTTTCCATCCCCATAATACTTAAGCTTCCCGCCGTCGCCATTCCGTCCTCGTTCACCTGATATATGCCAATTCGGTATGGGAAATAGGAATTCTAAAGGCATTAATACCAAAGTGAAGTTGGGCTATCTCTGGCGGCAAGGCAGGGAACCCCTGCATCGTTTGATCAAGGAGAGACTACAATGCGTAAATTAGCCCTTCTGGCCTCTGTTCTGAGTATTGTCGGCGCGTTCGCCCCGGTGGCAGCTAACGCTGCTGTCGGCACGTCGATCTACCAGCCTGGGCCGATCATCGTCCACGCGCCGTCAGGCAAAGCAACGGTCCGAAATGCGAAGCTGGCAGAGGGCCGCACGGCCCATGCCAACCAGCTGAAGGCGATCCAGAACATCCGCGTTGCGGTTTGAGCGGCCGCTGCCATCGTTCAGCCCCACGCCGAACGATGGCAGCGCCCCATAGATCCCGCTATCAGGGCTTTGTGCCAAGGCCAGACTGGCCGTGGTCGCCGCACTCGTCGCGACCCTCGACATAGCAGTTCCGACGTATGGGCAAGAATCGCCAATTTCTTCCCCCCCCCCAGCCAACTCGAGCGGCAAATTAATAATACCGACGGTAGTTACGCTCTGGCGCGTCGATATCAAGTGTTCGCTAAACTCCATGCCATTGAGAACAAACTTTAAAATCGGGCGATACATTCGAGGATGGTTCGACCGCGCTCATCAGCAAGATGTACAGCAGGGCGCTTGCGCGCCATTCATCTGGATAGGTGGACACGAAACTGTTCCAAACGAACAGAACACACAACAATCTCCGCGGTTTGGCCGCAGCAGCCTACCGCAGCCCTTGCAGTCGTAGAAAAACTGGCAGGCGTCTGTCGGCATCGTCTCAGTAGCCGTGAAGCCACAGTCCGGGCAGGTTATAGTCGACTCAGCGATTATCGAGGTTTCAGGCATACAGATAGCCTATGGTCAGCAGCACTAGGCCGGCGATCAAGGCAGCAATCGTGAGACCACGCACAATGGGACTAGAGCATATCGCATCTGTTGTGGTGCAGACTGCCGTCTGGCGGCGCCACAGGAGTACCGCCCCCGAAGCAAGGGATATTGCGCCTGCCCATAGGAGGAGGGACCGGTGAGGGGCAGCCAGCAGGGCAATGCCGGTCAGCCAAGCCGAGCTGATACCAATGGTCGCCAACATGAAGGGCAGGCCGCAACAGGATGCTACACCAAATGCCGCGAGCGTACCGCCTACGGTCAGCAGTGTTGCACTCGTATCGCGAAGCGGTTGGCCGTTCGTCTCTGGCTCAGTCTTGGTTGAGATCATATCCACGCTCCTTGCTGTGATACCAGCTCCGTCCTACAGTCTGTAGTAACTACAGACTCAAGATAAATTTGGAGGCGTGTCTCATGGTCGCCGGTAACATGCTCATCGGGGAGTTCTCGCAACGAACAGGCTGCGCCATCGAGACAATCCGCTTTTACGAAAAAGTGGGCGTGCTGCCTGAAGCGCAGCGGCGCGGCCGCTACCGTCAATATTCGGCGAGCGATGTCGGACGTCTGATTTTTGTGCGTCGAGCCCGTGAGTTGGGTTTCACCCTCGAGGGAGTTCGCGCGTTGCTGGGATTATCAGCTCTGGGCAGTGAAGCGTGCGGCGAGGTCCGGATCCTGGCAGCCACGCATCTAGCGGATGTTCGGACAAGAATTGCCGACCTACGTTCGATGGAGAGCATTCTTGCCCAGGCGGTCGAGCAATGCGACGCTGGGCTGAAGGCGACATGCCCTCTGATCGATGTGCTCTCTGCAGAGACCGCCCAACGCAAGATTTAGCCTACCAGCCGTCACAGTGGCCGGACACGATCGGGTCCACAGGATACCCGGCCACTGGGTAATTCGGTTCCATAATCGTTATCCCACGACGGTGCCATGATGGCCGCGACCCGCTATAAAGGCTCCGCGGTTCGATCGAAACTGGCCGCTGAACCCTCACCCAGGATTGCCATGATGGATCGCCGTACCCTTACCGCCGTTCTAGGCACCATCATCTCCGGGCTGTTCGGGCTTGTCGGGCTCGATCGGCGGAGCGCATTGGCCGCGCCAGCCAAGACCGGCATGGGGGGCATGGACGGCATGATGTCCGGTGGGATGGGCGGCATGATGGCGGATCACAACATGATGGGCCCAATGAAACTCGGCATGGAGTTATTCGAACGGCATGCTGAGATTCACCGCACTACCGAGTACCTGCCCGATGGTATCATCGATGCCACCGTTTCCGCCAATCCAGAAACTGCCCGCATTATTCAGGCTCACGTCATCGAAATGTATAACCGAATGGCCGCCAATCGCCCCTTCAATTACATGATGAGTCCAAGCGCCTCGACCATGCTGCAAAACCCCACCCGCTATCGGCGCTCGTACCGTTTATTACCGACGGGCATCGAGGTGACTGAAACCTCGGATGACCCCGAAATGGTCAAGGTTATCTATGCCCACGCCAAGGAGCTCGACCGCTTCGCTGCAGAGGGCATGCCGGCTATGATGCGGGGAATGATGGGCAAGAGGATGTAGGTTCGATTGAGTCCAGCATCAAAACTGCACCATCCCATGCCCTTGGTGCTCTTACCATAGCGCGCCAAATAGCCCCTCTTGCCGGGATCGAGCTTATCGTGCTCCCCGGGGACATGGTGAATCATCATGCCGGCCCCCTTGTTGATCTCGTGCGCCGTGTCGAATTCGGCCGGCTTCGACAGTTGGGTAATATCGTCCGTTTGCAGAATGAACGCGGCCTCATGGCGCATGGATTTAGCAAGACCGATTGCTTTGGTCAGCGTGCCCGGCACGTCAGGATAAGCGGCGCTTTAAAGCCAATATAACTGTCGCTTATTTGCAAAAAACTGAAGCGCGACGTAGCGCCAGACGCGTCCCCGATCATCGCCAATGTAGTGGGCACGCCACCAGCGAAGGTCCAAACCAATCCAGCTCCGATCCAGGTCGCACATTCCATGACCTTCCGACGCGAGGGAAGGACCGACGTTGGAGCCTCAATCTCGATGGTCATGACGTTCTCCAGGGTTGTTGATATCCCAAAGACCACCACTGACCGCGAAATATTCCCTTCACGGTACAACACGAAAACGCTACCGGGCCATCGTCGCATTCACTCTGACACCAGATCGACCAAGTATGTCCCGCTGGCCCAAATCAGGGCGACTTGAAGGGGCATTTCTCGACACAGACATATCAGACACGGACGCGGGTCGATGTTTTTGTTTTGTTCACTTTTGGCCCACCTGAGTGCACGTACGCGTCGCGCCGCTATATGAAGGACATACGTCCAGAGGTGACAGAAAGCGGATTATGATTTCTCATTGGGTTCAGAGCGTGGTGGATTTTGCTCGGGCACATACGCTCTTGGCGTATGGTCTGGCCTTCCTCCTAACCGGCGCAGAAGCATTTCCAATTGTTGGGGCTCTTGTACCCGGCACCGCCGTGATCATCGCATTGGGTGCTCTTGTACCTGCCGGCGCGTTGCGTTTCTGGCCGCTCGTGGCATTTGCGACCACTGGTGCTATTGCGGGCGATGGGTTCTCATACTGGCTCGGGCATCGCTACAAATTAGAGGCAGCCAACCACTGGCCGCTGAGGGGCCATCCGAGCCTGATTGAGCGTGGAGAAGCCTTTTTCCGCCGGTATGGCGGCAAAGCGATCCTGGTTGCCCGATTCACGCCAGGCGTTCGTGCCGTCGTTCCGCTTGTGGCCGGGATCACCGGAATGCCAGCGGTCCGATTCTATACGCTGAACATCATATCAGCGGTTCTATGGGCGCCGGCTCACGTCGTAATGGGGGTATTGATCGGGGCCTCTCTGACAATTCTGGGAGCTGTCGCCGGACGACTCGAAGCTCTGATTGTCGGTTTCTTCGTCGTATTACTCCTCATCATATGGCTCACCCCACGCGCAATCGGTTGGCTTGTGCGGCTGATGAATCATCTGAGAGGACCGGCGCTAACTTGGGCACGGTCACGCGATAGCTGGTTTCGGCGAAAAATTGTCTCACTGCTCGACCCGGATACCACTGAAATTCCCGGGCTTGTGGCCTTGGGTGGTGTCCTGATCGGCAGTACGTGGCTTTTTTTCGGCGTTATGCAGGACTTAATATCGGGTGACCCGTTAGTTCGGGCGGATCGCTCGCTACTGCATCTGCTCTTATCGATGCATGTCGGTTGGGTGACCCAACTCGCTGCAGCGGTGACCGAAATCGGTAGCGGCACGGGCGCGCTTGCTGCTACGGGTGCAGCTCTGATCTGGCTAGGCAGGCGGAAGGCTTGGCGGGCAATGGTGTATACGGTGAGCACCATATTGGGCGCGGTCCTATTTTCAGCTGGTTTAAACCTCCTTCTGGGCCATTCGAAATCGTTGCTCCTGAACACAGGACAGCGAACATCAATCCTTCCGGGGATCCACTTGGCGGCGTTCGCCGCACTTTTGGGTTTTCTAACGATTGTGATGTGTCGCGAGTTAACAACGCGCTACCGCGTCCTCATCTCGATCATCACGATCACATTCCTGGTCGCATTGGCGTTTTCACGGCTCTATTTGGGGACTGAGTACCTCTCCATTACCTTGGAAAGTATCGCTTTTGGCGCCGCATGGGCGACGCTCCTGAGCATCGCATACCTCGCCCGCAAGGCGGAGGTCGTTCGTCCGGTTGGACTTGGTTGCACAACGGCCATCGTTTTTGTCGTGGTAGGTATGGTCAACATTCGCGTGTTCCACGATACCGACATGCGGCGTTTTTCCCTACAAACCCAGACACAAACGATGTCTCTGACACAGTGGCGGCACGGCGGCTGGACTCACTTGCCGCGGCGCAGACTGGCGTTGTTCGGTGAGTTCGACCAACCTTTTACGGTCCAATGGGTGGGTAGCACCGCAGCGATCCGATCGGAGCTGCATGCTCATGGCTGGACATTGGCACCGCAATGGACCTTCAAATCGATGCTGCAGTTTCTGGCGCCCCACGTGAATCTTGCTTTGCTTCCGGTGTTGCCTCGACTTGCCAGTGGCCGAACCGACGGACTCGTTATGGTTCGGCCATCCGGCGCGGCGAGATCAGGGAACCGCATCGTACTTCGTCTCTGGCGGTCGAATATAGACATTTCGCAGCCCGATGGAAAAATCTCCTGGCTCTGGGATGGCACAATAGTCGTCGAGCACGTTCAACGGCTTTTTTCGACATTGAATACACCAGTCGATACGCACAACCTGAATAAACCTCTGCGCCAACTTGCCTCAGCGATTCCGGAGAGTCTGATCGTTCGGCGCTCGTATACATCAACCACATGGCGATGGAACGGAGACACGCTGCTCGGATCGTCAAATCATCACTAGCGAAGTGCATGGTGAACAATATCCGCCGAACCATGCTGAATCCGCCATTAACGACTTTGTCGGATCCGGAGATGCAGCTTTCCGTCGATGAAAGCTGTGCAACATGATGTCGCATTATCCACCGTTGCTAGCCACTTTGGTAAGGCCAAGGGTTTACGCGAAGGCGTGACTCAGACCCTGGTTCGACCCCTTGCTTTTTTGATACGGTCAGGATTAACCCATCAGTCACACAGCCTATGTCAAGTTCTTACTATGTCCTTTTTTTGTTCTCAAAGTTTACACTAGCGATCACGCTTCTGCAGCGGTTACCGCATCCTAATAGTTTCCTGATTTAATTGGGAAATAATGCGACGATCATGGCTCATGGTCGCAATTGACCGTGCCCGACGACTCCGAAGATAGCATAACCACACCCAACCAGCGCGACCGCAGCGCCAATCTGAACCAGTGGCGTGGCGATCTCCTGATCTTCAAGGAGAATGTTCTCCCGAAAGCCGGCGTCGCAACCTGACCGACAGGTTTAATTTTCCCGATTGCGTGATCGCTCAAAAAATCAGTTCGCACTGGCGATACGGTTTCGCACCGTGGTCTTCGAAGGGAGACCACCATGCGCGTTTTTCACCATTCGGCTATCGCTTCGGGTCTGCTCGCGGCGGCCCTGCTTGCCGGTTGCGCGACCGGCTCGGTTCCGAAAGTCGCTTCGGATGTCGTGACACCCGGCATGCCGAACCTCCAGACGGCGCTCAACAATGCAATCTTGCGCACCGACCAGTCGGTCGATCAGCTCGATGGCGAACCGGTGATGACCCTGGCCTCGGCGCGATTGCCAGAGGCTCTGCCCGACGAACTCGAACAACGCATCCGCTGGAATTACGAGGGTAATCTCGGCCCCGCGGTCCACGCGCTCGGCAGGCTGATCAACTACCATGTGCTGATCCATCATCCGAAAGGTGTCGCCCCGGTTCTGGTCTCGGTTCACGCCGACCAGATCCCCGTCTCGACGGTGATCCGCACGCTCGGCATCGAGGCCGGGTCGCGTGCGACGGTCACCGTCATTCCCGCCGAACAGACGATCGACGTGCGGTATCCGCGACCTGATGCGGTGGCCGCCGCGTCGGGCCAGCCGTGAGGAGGGTGTCATGGCGCGCAAATGTCGTCGGCTCCGGTCCCCCCGCCGCTCGTCACCCCGGCTCCGTCTGCCGGTTCGGATGATCCAGATCACCGATCCGATGAGTGATTTTCTGTCCGATCTCGTCTCCGGCGCGCGCCGGCGCGCGTTGCTTTTCCGTCTCGGCATCACCGACCCCTTGCCACCCGAATTGTTCAATTCCCGAGGAGACTATCGATGAGTCGCGTTCTACCCATGGCCGTGCTGCCGGTCGCCCTGTTGCTGGCACCGGCGGCTTACGCAGCACAGGCGCTGTTCCCCCAGATCGGTATTTCGGACAGTCCCGGCGCGATCGCGCGGAGCCTGCACGATAACGCCAATCCGCTCAACAATCCGGTCGCCGGGGCGCGGATCAACGGCATCCTGACAGGAGGACAGGCTCCACCCTCTCTCAATGAACTCCAGGCACTCCGGCCACTGACGGGTAAGCACAAGGCGATCTCGCCGATGCGACGCGAGGCACTCCGGCAGAACGCGCTCAGCTACGGTGCTCAGGGCGGTCTGGCTGCGGAAAGCTATGCCATCAATCTGATGTTGGTGAATTATCAGGCCGATCTCGATCGCACGTTCGATTTCGGGAAGCTGATGGTCAATGTGAGCAATGGGCAAACCCTGTTGCGTCCACCGATCGTCACCGAGGCGCAAATGGCCTTTGCGCTCGCGCCCGGTGGTCAGATCGCCAAGCAGACCGATCAGGTCTACGAGATCACCCAGCAGGCACAGCTTGCCTCCGCGCCGCCCAACTGGCGCACCTATCTGGTCCGAACCTGGGCGAAGCCGACACCCCCGCCGAGCGCGATCAGGCCGCGCACGCGACTGGAAGTCGAATACTGGCACAAATGGGTGGCCGAAGGCTGGGCGCTGGGCGAGGCCCAGGGTGCCCAGATCTTCCTCGACGATCTGAGCCGTCTCGAGAACAATTATATCGGGATGGTCCGCTACCAGGTGCTCCTGCGCGCCGGCCTCGTGGAATCCCCCGATCTGGTCTTTCATCACGAGGCGGTCTCCGGTGGGCGCAACCGCATGCTGATCGGCAACGACGTCATCCGGATCACCAATCAGCCGGGCCTCGATCCCAACGCCGCGAACTGGCGTTCGGTCGATGTCCCGCGTGGCGGGCCGATCGGCCAGCCACCTTCACGCTGAGGGGGGTGTGCTCATGGTCAGCAGAGGTCCAGACAATCGTCCGATTGATGACTATCGGAAATTCCACCGCCCCATCCTGATCGATCCGTCCGACAATTTCGATCGACCTGTTGCGGTGCAGGAGTTTCTCCGCCGTGCCGTGCAGGAAGGTGTCAGCGAATTGTTCTTCGGCGATCAGCGACCGGTCGTCGCGAAGATCGACTGGGAATTTTGCACGACGACGCACCACCTGCTCACCCCCCACGATCTGAAGGGTCTCCGGAAATTCCTGTTTGGCGATCACACCCAACCCGCCAGCCCCCATCGGCACTGGCATAAGATCGGCCGGGTGCATCTGAAGGACAGGGAATATCTGCGCTATGAGGTCACCGAGACCGAGATCCATGACGCATCGGAACTCCGCGGCCATGAGATCGTCCTGCGTCTCCTGCCCAATGTTCTGCCTGACATTCATTTCTATGAACTCGATCGAGAACTGTGGGATCATCTGCCGCGGAGTGGTCTTGTGCTGGTCAGCGGCGGCATCGACAGCGACGCGACGGGCCTGATCGCAGCCCTTGTCCGTTGGGTTGTGGAAGACCGCAGCGTCGAGCACCGAGCCGTCATCTACGGGTTGACGGATTATTCGTTCACCCAGGAAATCCGGCCGATCGAATGGGAAAAATCCTCGATCCTGCAGATCGAGACACCGCCAGGCGAACCTCTGAACCGGGCGATGGTGCAGGCGACTTCGATTGGCGCGGACGTTGTGGCGATCGGTGCATGCCGTGATCCCGCGACGATGGAAATCGCGCTGGCGCTCGCGGCGGAGGGCAAGCGGGTGTTCGTGGGCGTCAACGCCAGTGGCGTGATGAATACAGTGGCGCGGGTTCTGGCGCTGCTGAGCCGGGGGCAGGGGGAGGATTACGCCCCTGGCCTACCTGAACTCGCGCTGAAGCTGCGCACGATCATTTCGCAGAAGATGGTCCGCAACCAGCAGGGATCGATCTCGGCGCTTCAGGAATACCAGATCGTTGGTCCTACGCTCCGCGAAGCCCTGCTTCAGACTGCGCCAAGCGGCTGGTTGCTGCCTTTCCTGAAGAGTTTCGAGGAGGAAGGCGAGAGTTTTGCGGCCTGCGCCAGCGTTGCTCGCAACGCCGGTGTGATCAGCCCGGAGGTGTTTCGTCGCGTCGTCGCCGAAACAACCGCGCCCATCATTCCCCGTCGTCCCCGGAAATCGAAGCCATGAGAGGAATCCTGATCTCATCGATTTTGCATCACCGCCTCGACTCGCTCCCGATCCAGGTGGTCGGCGTACTCATACAAGGATATCCACAATGAAAACCCATGATACGGCATCCTGCCCGCCATCCTCTGTTCAAGAGTTGCGGTCCTCGCCCCTGAGCGATCACGCGAGACTCGCGTTGGCGACACTTGCGACACAAGCCTCGCCCGCGGATCGTCCGGGTGACTGGTGTGACCGAGGTATCATCGCCCGGTTCGGGAGCGATGCTGTCAGCGAACTGGTTGATGCCGGTCTCGTCCAGCGTGGCGGTGTCCCCGATCCGCTCCCCGCCGAAATCGAGACTTCCTGCCGGGCGACTATGGTGCGGCATTACGAGATCTGTGCTCGGGAGGAGGGCTTCGGCAGGCCGCTTTATCCGGCTGGTGGAGATATCGTTCTGGTGACACGGGCAGGTTGGGCAACCTTGGCGCTGTTGGGAGATGAACAGCCGCTGGATGATCCGGCCAGGCTTATGGAAGCGCCGGCGTCCGGCGCGGATCAACATGCGGACAAGAACGCGGACGATGCGGCGCTCAATGATTATCGGTCCTGCCTGTCCTCCCCTTGGGACAAGAGTGCCGGTCCTCCCGTTGACTTAAACTATGCCGAACCGGGGCATGGGAGGGGATTTCTTGCGCCGGATGATCCTCTTCAACATCGCTACATCCTGGGGTCCACCGCAGAGGCAGGCCGCCTCATCGGAACCATCGCCAAGGGGGATCGTCATGGTTGAACCCAACCGTCACGAGCTTCGGATCGTTCCTGCTTCCGAAGCCCCGCCAGATGCCCTCTCGGTGAAGCACGCGCTTGACACGGATCTCGTATTCGAGCCGATGCCACCGCGGATGTACGAGGCGGACTGGAACCGCTTCATGGTCTGGGCGGCCGATCGCAACGTCTCGGATATCAGGTTGCAACCTTTCGCGCCGGCGTTCGTCCAGCGCTACGGTCGGTTGCGGCCGGCAACCCCGCGCGATCTCACCATCCCCGAGGTCGAAACCGCCACCAACCTGTTTTACGGCGCGGATGGCATGGCCCGGCTCAAACAGGGCATGGATTTCGACGTCAGCTTCAAGGCGCGACCAGAGCGGAATCGTTCGATCCGGTTTCGGGTCAATGCGACCGGTTGCGAGACCCATGGTGTCGTCACGGTCTCGATCGTCGCCCGCGTCCTGCCCGAACGGGCACCCGACCTGTCCAGCCTCGCCCTCGAACCCGAAATCCTCGCCGCTTATCGGGTCAGCAAAGGGGTGGTTATCGTCAGCGGCGGCACCGAGAACGGTAAATCGACCCTGTTGGCCGCAATGATCCGCGCCATGCTGCTCGACCTCAACGCCGATCTCTCGATCCTCGAATACGCCTCGCCGATCGAGTTCGTCTATGACGATGTGCGCGGTGCGTCCGCATTGATCAGCCCGGCCGAAATCCCGCGCGACGTCCCCAGTTTTGCCGCGGGCGCCCGCAACGCCAAGCGGCGCAACCCCAAGGTCGCCGTGCTCGGCGAGATCCGTGATGCCGAAACCATGGTGGTGATGTCACAGATGGCGATCTCGGGCACCGCGATCTACGGCACCATGCACGCGGGGTCGGTCGAGGAAACCACCCAGATCGCGGTCAGCCTGTGCCCGGTCAATGAACGCAATGCGGTCGCCGTCCAGCTGGGTCAGTCGCTGCGGTTGATCATCAATCAACGTCTGGTTCCCTCGGTGGATGGCAAACGCACCGCGTTGCGGGAGTTCCTCGTCTTCGACAAGCCCCTGAACCATCGGCTGGTCAGCGCCTCGCCCGATGACTGGCCGCTGATTTGCCGCGAAGCGCTGCGAACCCAGGGGCAGAGTTTCTCGGTCGCAACCGACCGCGCGCTCGCCCAGGGGCGTATCTCCGAAGAAACCGCGTTTTATTTCAAAAAGGAGTTTGGTGATGTGGCGTGACACGATGAAGCCGCTGCGGCTGTTCATTATCGATGCCTGGGCCTTGGTCCCCGCCCTGATCTTCCTGCTCTACTGGTCATTCACCACGCTGGTGATCGCGCTGGTCGGCATCATCTTCTTCGGCGTGATCGGCTGGTTCGGGGTCAATATCGTCGCGACCATGCGGATCCTGCGACGCTGGCTGGTCGGGCCGCTGCGTCCGGCGGTTCCGCGCGACCGCAAACGGCGTTTCGTGTGAGCGGGGAGGTCGCCATGAAATCTCCACCCCCATCCGAAACCCTCACCGTCGTGGCTGGTTCCGGGCAGGCCCGATCTGCGATCGCCCTCCTGAGCACAGCGTTTTCCCGGTTGTTCGTCATGGGCCGGCGACCGGTCCTGCTGCGCGATCTCGACAGTTGGCAACCGACCGTAATCTCGCCGTTCCTCGCCTCTCACGCCAAAGGCCTTCTGCCGCTGTTCGTGCTGGCCGGGAATGCGGTGTGGGCCGATCTCGGGGAAACACCGTTCCCGGTCCGGATGCAGGATTGCCGGCGTGCGCTGGCGGGCATCGAACTGGTCTCGATCGTCGCGCCGGACGGTAATCTGACGCCGTTGATGCTTGCGATGATGGAAGCGATCAGCCAGGTGGCCGATCAGACCGGCATTCTCGTCAATGACCTCGGCCCGTTGATCGAGCGCGCCCCCGGCGCGGAATTGGATGGTGCCACACTCGCGATGGTGCCGCAGCCCAAACCGGCGCTCGCGTCATGAGCAGGCGGGGCGCGTTCAGCAGCGCGGTCGGCGTGCTGATGGGATTGAGCGCCATCTCGTCCGTCCCGCAAGCATGGGCAGGGCCTTATCACGACGCGACCCGGCCGGTGCCGATCGCTGCGACACCGCAGGCCGCGGATCATACGATCAGATCCTGCATCGACGCCGCGGCAGGTTTGTATCATCTGCCGCCCGCCCTGTTCATGATCCTCCTTCATGTCGAAGGAGGGCGTCCGGGTTTCGTCAGCTTCAATACCAACGGCACCGTCGATATCGGCCCGATGCAGATCAACCAGATCTGGTTGCCGACACTGGCGCGTCACTGGCATGCAACGACACGGGCGACCTTCCGGGCGATCCGGGATAATTTCTGCGCCAATGTCGCGGCGGGTGGCTGGATCCTGGCACGCTCGATCCACGATGCCGATGGCCATCTCTGGCAGGGGGTGGCGTATTACCATTCCCGCACCCCGCGCTATCAATCGGCCTACCTGCGGGCCGTCCTGCGCGAGGTTGAGCGACTCGAAGCCGAAGTCGGTCACGCCCCCTCGTCACCGGGGCACCGATCATGAGCGGCAACGTCCGCCAGCAGCAGGCGGCTGTCGAAAGTGTCGTCCTGTCGCTGGCGTTCATACTTGTCGCCCTCGTGTTCGTCCTCGGCTTCGCCTGGCTGAAGGCCCACACGGCGATCTCGCGTGCCGTGCTGGAGTTCATGGCATTCCAGATCCTGCATTTCGACTGGACACCCGCGACGCACGCGCACGCGCTGGCCGACGAGATCAGGACGATCCCGGCATCCTCCCTGTCCATCGTCGGATTGTTCCGGGTGGTCGGTGCGGTCTCGGCGCTGTTCGCTGTCCCATTGTCGATCTTTGTGACGGTACTCGGGATCATTCTGGTGATCTTTGCCCCGGCAAGCCGCTACGCGACACCGCTCGACCTCGATGGCCTGATCAAGGCGCAGGCGCCGGTGTTCCGCTCGATCGCCGCCTATCTGCCGCGCCGCCTCGTACCGGTCGCCCCGAACCTGCCGGCACCACGACCCGCCGATCCGGCGTTGCATCTTGGCGAGTGGCTCGCCTGCCACGCCTTGGGCGAGACGGGAGTGTTTCAGCAGGATCAGGCGGTTGCAGCGCTCGAGGCACAGCTGGGCGATTCATGGAGCGGCATCGATCGGGCTCCCGCCTCGGCACGCATGATGATCGCCGTCTGCGGATTGCACGCGTGCCGCCGGCGCAAGGAGGCCACCGCATTACTCGGGCTCGTATCGGAGAGTCTGGCGGTCAATGCCGCACAGGAAGGCGGTACGGGGCCAGAGCACCCCCTCGTGCTGTCGTCCACCATCATGCAGGCGGTCGACCGGATCCTCTCCGAAACCCCGGTCCGCTCCGAAGTCGAACCCGTGCTGCGTCAGCATGGCTTCGTGACCACCGCCGTGATGGGATTGTTGAATTTCGCGCGGGCACGCGCCGGACTGCTTCCGCCGGCGCAGTTCAATTTCCTGAAACTGATCGACCGGAACCTCTGGTACGCGCTGCAATCGCTCGGCTTTCCTGTCTCGGAGACCGAGGACGGGCCGTTTCCCAATCCGAAGATCGAGGCGCTCGGGGCGCGGGCGCATTGGCAGACCGAACGCGCCGAGCGTGTCGCCCTGGTCCTGCCGCATATCGAAATGGCGATCGATCTCGTGGTCGGGCGGGTCGACGCAGCAAGCACCAGGCAACAGCCGCTGAAGGATCTCAGATGAACATCACGATCTCTCATGATGGTGGAGCCATCATTCTCAGGATTGAACCGCTCGCCGGCGATCCGCCGGTGACGATCGCGGGACTGGCGTCGCTTGGGAGTGCCGATACGGCCAGACCGACGCTCCATACCTCGACCGTCTCCCGCTTCTCCTCCTCCTGGTGGCAGTCGCGACCCGTGCGCCTGCTGACCCTCGGCGTCGTACTGGTGGCGTTCATCCAGGTCGGGATGGTGGTGTCGGGGGCCTCGCGCACCGCGGTACAGCCGCCTGTGGCGATGGCGCCGATGTCCCTCTCGGGTGGTGCATCATCGGGCGGCAAGCAGAGACCGGCCACGGCGAAACACCGGATCGTGCCGCCGGTAGCCGCGATCGACGATGCGCTGGCCAATGGCGCGAAGCCGATCGGCACGGTTCATCAACCCACGATCGCCCCGGGAACGGCGGCCGCGCAAGCGCGCTTTGGGCTCGACCCATGATCCCGCGCGAAGTCAAAGGCCCGGAAGCCAATACCGAACGGGCCGGGCCACAGCTGACCCGCGACATCCGCCCCGGATCGGTGCGGTTTCTCCAGGCGCTGCAGACCCCGCTCAGCGGGTTTCTCCTGATCGCGGGTGGAGTCGGATCGTTCTTCGCGCCGGTGATCCTCGATCCGGTCGTGGTGCTGGCGGTCATCATCGCGACCTACGTGCTGACGCGCCCGACCATCCTGCCGATGCGCCTGCCGAGCTACGCCCGCGGGCGCGATCGCAACCATCCGTCACCACGCGACCGCTCGCCCCAGAAACCGGCGGGGATTTTCTATCTCGGGGCGGATTTTCGGACCGGGCAACAGATCTGGCTCACCAACGAGGATTGCCGTCAGCATGGCGTGGTGCCCGGCACCACCGGCGCAGGGAAGACCTACACCCTGGTCAGCATGGTCGCGAATTCCCTCATCCACGGCAGCGGGTTCATCTTCGTCGACGGCAAGGCGGATAACAGCCTGTACGCCATGCTCTATTCCCAGGCCCGCCGTTTCAACCGCGAGGATGACGTGGTGGCGCTGAATTTTCTGGTCGCCAGCGGCAACCGCGATACCAACACCTTCAACCCGTTCGCCTCGTGCAACGCCGACGTGCTGCGCGAATTGCTGGTCAGCCAGATCGAGCGTAACCCGCAGGGTGGGGCCAACGATCCGAACGGTGTCTTCCTCTCGCGCGCGGTCGCTCTGCTCGGTGCCCTGGCCCCCGTGCTGGTATGGCTGCGCGACAACCGCAACATCCCGATCGATATCGAGAAGATCCGCCTCGCCACCGAATTGCGCTCGGTCATCGCACTCGCGCTGCACTCGAAATACCGTCTGCGCGATCCCGAGGCCGGCACCTTCACCGAGATCGATCTCAAGGAGGAACCGGCGATCCCGCCCGCCTATCTATTCCCCCTGCAAGCCTATCTGGGTGAGACCGGCGGGTTCGATGTCGGCAGTTTCGGCAAGGACAGTTCCGCCGCAAAGATCGAGGAGGCGTTGCGGCGGAGCGATGAACCGGCCCGGCAGCACTCGTTCGCCGTGATGCACTTCTCCCAGACCTTCACCCAGATGGCGGTATCGCTCGGTCACATCTTCAAGGTCGAGAGCAGCGATATCGACATGCGCGACATCGTGCTCAATCGCCGGATTCTGGCGGTCAATCTCCCGACCCTGGAGAACTCAGGCGAAAGTACCGCGGCTTTGGGCAAGATCGTCGTCGCGACATTGCGCAACATGATGGCGCAGACGCTGGGGGCCGATCTCGAGGGAAATTTCGACGACATCATCGCGAACAACGCGGCCGAGTCCGCGACGCCGTTCCCGGTGATCTTCGATGAGGTCGGCTACTATGCCGTGACCTCGATGGACAAGATGATGGCGATGGGGCGCAAGCTCGGCCTGTTCTTCCTGCTCGGGTTTCAGGAGATCGTGGCGCTCAAGGTCAGGATGGGGGAATCAGCGCTATCCATGCTCGGCAACGCCAATCTCCAGATCATCACCCGTCTGCAGGAGGGATCCGAGACGAGGAGTTATATCGAGAAGACCGCCGGCGACACCTACGTCACCCAGGCCAGCCGTTTCGATGCGACCGGATTGGGCGGCTATTCGGAAGGGATGCAGGCCGAGGTCCGCCAGGTCTCACGGGTCGATTGGCAGGATGTCCGGGGATTGATCGAGGGTGAGGCGATCATGCTCTACGGGCGCTTTCGGGTCTATGCCAAGACGTTCGATGCTGAGCCGAAGGCGCAGGGGGCCTTGCGGATCAACCGCCCGCTCGCCCTGCTGCCCGCCGCTAAGCAGTCGGGCGTAACCCGCGACGGCTGGGTCCAGGCGGCGCTCACGGCCCTGCAGGACGATCGACCGGTTGCCGCAGAACCGGGTGGTCCGTTCGAGGCGATCATCCGATCCCTGGAGCCGGCGATCAAGGCGGTGATGGTGAAAACCGGGTCGGGCGAGCTGGTAGGCGAGGCGGGCGATACCGCCATCGGCGATGCGATCACCGCGGCTCTTGCCGATCTTGATCCGGACATGCGCGCACCCGGCATCTACTATCAGGCGTTCCAGGTGTTCCCGCGCATGCCTGACGATGAAAAGGAGGGCGATGAACGGAAGCGCCCCCGCTATGATCTCAAACGCTTCATGCTCCAACGGTCCGTCATCCACCGCGATGATGCCAAAACCGCCGAAGGTAAACCGGTCGATGGCGCTGCATCCGATCAGCTGTCGTTACCGGCAGGCCGCAATCTCATGACGCTCATTCCCGATGAAGAACTACGCATCCAAGCCGCGTTGGGTGGGATTTCGGTTCGGGATTATCTCATCAGTCTGGACTATCTGATCGAGACCTTCCGCCAGGCGATCCCACCGTCCGGATCGACGGAACAGGGCGATGCTGTCGCGATGGCAGCGCCACCGATACCACCGACACAACACCGCGCAACAACGGACGATCCGGCGGCTTCGGACGCTCGTGAGGCAGGGCAGGGGGAGGCAGGGCAGGGTGTGCAGGACGCAGCTGCGCCTGGTCAGGATGCCCCGGTCGGATCGCCGGTGTTGAATGGCGGAACTGGCGAGGATCAAAGCAAACCGGCACCGGACGATGCCACCGCCACCCAGCGACGGTTCAGCCCGGGACGATAAGCGGGAAGCGGGAGTTGCATGGATGGTCCGCCTTACGCGATCGAGCACGCTGTAATCTGCGACATCGTGCCCGACTCAAGCGGTATCTCATCCTGCCGGACGCCCCTGCGACTGGTGCTATCGCTGTGATCACGGTGCGTCCAGTAACCGCCTCGGCAGGTTTGGGGTGGTCCCCGGCGGGATGGGTGGTGCGATCAACATCCCACACGATCGGGGCATCGGTCTGGATGATCCGGGTGAGTTGCCAATCAGGCACTTTGAAAATAAATCTTTCTTCAGGGACGGAAAATGGAGCGTATGGGAATGTTCGTCATCCGAGTCAGTCTCATGGGGCTCGTCGTGGCCATGCTGACCTCGGCATCGGGTGAAGCGGCGCTTCCTGCCCAACCAATCCCCCGTGCCGTCTATGTCGGCGTCCAGTTGTTCCGGAAATACGATCAGACCGGCGGCATGGCTCAGGTCGTACAGGCCGTGAATGGATGCTATCGCGTGATGGCACCATCCCCCGGGCTGACGCTTGGCAAGATCGAGTGTCTGGGTGAGGATTCCGCCGCCTATGAGATGTCGATCGCGATGACCCGGGTTCATGGTTTCCCGCCACTCCCGTTTTACACCCAGGCACAGTTCTTTGGCCGAACCCTCACCGTTCTCAGAAACGCGGGCATCCACCCGTCCTCTGAACGAAAACATCTGATGTCGAGCATTCTCCTGATGAGCGGTCAGGATTATCGTGAGATCGCGGGGCCGGTGGCTCAGTGAGCGGCCCAGCAATGAAGATCGGGCTTTCGGTAAAGTAATGCAAAAAGGTAAATCGCCGAAACTGGTAACTCTGCGGAGATCTTTCGTCGCGGGCCACATACTGTGGACCGAAGATGAACTTCATACGCCGATCGTCGGCGAGGATCGCAATCTGGGCGGCAATCTCCTCGGGTATGAACCGCACGGGCCGGACCTGCCACTTCTCTTTGATTTGCTGGTGCCGTGTGTATTCTTTGACTTGAAACGATTTGTGGTTCGTCGCGCCGGGTTCAAATGTGAGGTGTGTGGCAGGACTAATTTTCATCGGCCATTCGATCGGTGGGTCTATGACAAACGGCGGAAAATACGAACGCTGCGTCGGCTGATGTGCCTTTGTAAGCAGTGTCACATTGCGAGCCTACGCAAGTTCGACCGGCCGCTTCATCCTCTGGATCCGAGAGATTATCAGATGCGGACCTTCCGGGGCATCACCCATGAACAACTCGAGATCTATGCGGCGGAACAAAAAAAGCTCCATGAGAGTCTGGAGAAGATCAAATGGAAGTCTGATCTCTCGATCCTGACCCAACGCGCCTATGTGGGTTTACCTGAACCCGATGACCGGTTGATCCTTAACTATCCAGATCCGCCGATAAAGCCGCCGGCCGATCGCATAGTCGTTCGTTTTAAGACTCGGGAAGTCAACTCGCCCTATCGCCCTTTTAGGTCCTTTACAACAGAGGAACCGGCGATGGCCGAAGCAAAGAAATTATGGCCTCTGATCGGGGAATATACGTCGAAACAGATCTCGGAGATCACGGGCATCGATTTGTTTCGACTGCATCATACTCTGGGATCGCGGCGGGTGGCTGCAGGTGTCGTACCCATTCCGAAAGCGACAAAGCTGGCGGATGAAGGCAAGGACAAAAAGCGCCGGCGCAGGAAGGCCAAGAAGAAAAACAAAAATTCTTGACCGAAATGTTTTTAGATCGACGTCAGCGGTTCACCGGGATGACCCTTACCCTTCGGGGATGATGGCTCAATTCGCATTAGCAATGCACGCGGGCCTGAATTCAGCAGACCTGCGGTTGTGGCGAGGACGGCTCAAGGCGAGGGGGGTCGAGGAAGGTCGACGAGAGGATACCATCGTAATTTCACTTAAATCAAAATGGTCCGTCGCAGATTTTCGGATAAGCGCGACATATTCCAAAAACAGAAAGTCTTCGAAATCTCGGACGTATCGATTTTTGCACGGATGATAGAGGACATTATCACATAAAAGATTGTGACCGGTACAAAGCTTGTTGTACGGCTTCATTCCGTATACTAGAGTTAGAGAAAGTAAGGAGTTCTCATGCCACGCCCTCACACTGAAACCGGTCGCGTCGAATTGCGGCTCCGGCCCGAAGACAAGGCGACGCTCACACGCGCCGCGTCGCTCCGACGGCTTGACCTGACCGGCTATATTCTTGGCGCCGTGCTGCCGAAGGCTGCGGCGGAAGTCGCCGAAGCCGAACGACTCACGCTCTCCGAGCGCGACTCGATGCGCGTTCTTGCCCTTCTCGAAAACCCGCCCGCCGCGCCAGATCGTCTTGTGCGGGTTGCAAAGGCTGGCCTCACGCTCCGATGACTGCCCTTGTCTGGGAGGAAGCGGCGATTACTAAGCAGCATAATCGCGCGGGTTTCGATTGCGGAGATGCCGACCTTAATCTCTATGTGCGGAAATTTGCCCGGCAAAACCACGAAAGCGGCGGTGCCAAGTGCTTTGTCGCTGCCCCAGCCGACACGCCGGCGCGCATCCTCGGTTTTTACACGCTCAGCCCCGCCTCGCTTGAATATGCCCGCACGCCCACGCTCGCGAAAAAGGGCCTTGGGCGCTATGACGTGCCGGTGTTTCGGCTCGGCCGCCTGGCAGTCGATAACAGCGTGCAGGGCCGGGGGCTGGGCGGCGCTCTGCTGCTTCGTGCCGCTGACCGCTGCATTCGTGTAGCGCAGGATGTCGGCGGCGTTGCCCTGCTGATCGACGCAAAAGGCGACCGTGCCGCCAGATGGTATGAATCCTATGGCGCGCTTCGCCTGGAGGACGCGCCGCTATCGCTCGTTCTGCCGCTTGCGGTTGCCGCCGATGCGCTTGGACGGGCGAGATAAGACGGCTGCGGCCTAGTGAGGAATTGCGGGCTTATCTTTTGCAAGCCGGAACCCTTTAGTCGGGCTAGGTTTTTGGGAGCTATCGAAAGCCTTGATTTTCGAATGCTTGCTAGAGCTTCTGGTAATATCCTCTCCAGGGGGATAGGATATAGTCATGACAACAGAACTGCACACCTCACACTCTGAAATCCTCCAGCGCCTGCGCCGCGCCAGCGGGCACCTAGTGAAAGTCATCAGCATGATCGAGGAAGGCCGCCCCTGCCTCGACCTCGCGCAGCAATTACACGCTGTCGAAAGCGCGATTCACGAAGCGAAAAAAACCCTCATTCACGACCACCTCGATAACTGCATCGAGGCGGCGCTGAATCCAGCCGCCAAAAAAGGCGGCAAGCCTGTCGAAGATTTCAAAGCCATCACTCGCTATCTGTAACGAAGGAAGTCCATCATGAATGCAGATGCTCTCCTGCTCGTCTTAACTGTTGGTGTCGTCGGCGTGTTGCATACTGCTGTACCTGACCATTGGGTGCCGATCACGCTCATGTCGCGCCAGCGCGGCTGGACGAAGATGGAAACCGCAAAAGCGGCTTTGACGGCTGGAACCGGCCACGTTGTCACGACTCTCATCATCGCCCTTGTGGTCTGGGGCGCCGGCGTCGCGTTCGCCACCCGCTTCGGCCATTGGGTCGATACCGTCGCCAGCCTTCTCCTGACCGGCTTTGGCGGCTGGATTGCCATCTCATCATGGCGCGAGCTGCAAGGCGGCAAAGGCCACGGTCACAGCCATGGCGGCATTTTTGGGCATAGCCACGGGATTGAGCAACCTGATGTCTGGAAAATAGGGCGAGCGGGGGTCAGGCATCCTGGTAGTCCCACTTGATGTAGCCCTTGGTGTCGGCGGCCCATTTTTCATCGATTTCGACGAGGACGGCGCTGACGAGGCGTTCGAGGGAGGCTTCGTTGGGGAAGACCCTGATTTTGGTGGTGCGGCGTTTGAGTTCCTGCTGGATGCCGCGTTCCATGGGGTTGGAAGTGCGAAGCCGGCGCTGGTGGGGTTCTGGCAGTGTGAAGACGGTGAGGCCTTCGGGGATATTTCGTTCGAGCCAATCGGCGAGCTTTGGTGCGGTGTCGCGATAGGCATTGACGAGGGTTGTGAGAGCGATCTGGGCAGCGGCGAGGGAATTTGCGTTCCAGACGGTCCGGAGTTCTGCGCCGATGCGTTTGCGGATGGCGTGGTTGGGGGCGTGGTGGATGGCGTTTTGGGCGAGGTGGAACTGGCATCGTTGCCAGTGTGCGGCGCCGAAGACGGCGCGGCGTGCGGCGTGCAATCCGGCATGGTCATCGGAGACGATGAATTCGACGCCTCGCAGGCCACGCTGATGGAGGCTTTCGAGGAAGGCACGCCAATGGACTTCGGCCTCGGAAAGGGCGACCGAGACGCCGAGGACACGGCGGCGTTCATCGGGTCCGATGCCGATGGCCGAGAGCACGGCGGCATCGCGGACGACGCCATTATCGCGCATTTTTTCATATCTGGCGTCGAGGATGAGGTAGCGGATCTCGGCGAGGGGTCGGGTGCGCCAGGCGGCGAGTTCGTCATCGAGCAGCTTGCTGGCGCGGCTGACCTGAGCGGAGGAGAGGCTTTCGATGCCGAATTCGCGCATGACGGCCTCGACGTCGCGGGTGGAGACGCCTTTGATGTACATTTCGGCGACGGCGACCATGACGGCGCGGACCGAGCGTCGGCCGCGTTCGAGGGACTGTGGGTAGAAGGGTTCGCCCACGTGACCGGCGGTTTTGGGGACATCGACGGTGATCGACCCGGCCGGGGTATCGATCCGCTTGGGCTTGTAGCCATTGGCGTAACCCTGACGATCGGGGTTGCGCTCGTAGTGACTGGCGTGGAGGAAGCGTTCGCGCTCGATCTGCATGGCGAGTTCGAAGGTCCTGGCAAATACCGTGGCGATATCGCCTGCGCCGTTTTCGATCAGATGTTCCAAAAGTGCCTCGATAATCGTATCCTTTTTGGCGTCCATTCATCGGTCTCCATGTTGGTGTGAACAACTGCATGGAATACCAGAATGAACAGCCCTTGCCGGGGCATGCCCCGGCAAGGGCACCAACTCCCAACCCAAAATGAATTTCCAGACGTCAGGTTACACCACCTAGCCACGGAGGGCATGACGATCACGGCCATTCCGCCGACGGCATCCATGGGCCGGAACTGCAAAGCATCGACACAGGGCACGGGGTGGCCATGCTGTCAATATTCGAGGACGGTATCCCGCCGCATTTCCGGTTCACTGGCCTTGCTGTCGATTGGGTGAGGGCTGAGACAATCCGCGAAGGGGGCAAGCGCCAGTCTTTCACCTTCACCAATCGCGGAAAATATTGGGAATCCCTCGACGAAATTCCCGAGCCACACGGATTCGAGGTAGCTGTCACACTCGGTCACGGCGAGCATGACCATACCTATACCGTCCATTTTACCGAGCATGAACATGGTGGCCATGGACACGATCATGGCCATGACGATCACGATGAAGACAAACTCTACGCCCCGCTGGAAGGCGTTGCTGTTCTGTCTCGCCATGCACACCCGCACCGGCACGGCAGCGTCGTCCATAAGCATCAGCATGATCATGAGGCCGCGACCACCCACGACATCACGGCCGCGACAGAAACCACGCCGCCGGTACATCAGCACAAGCATAAAACCGGCACGCGGATGGCGCTGCTTCTAATCCTTGGGTCCTCGCCAATGGTCGAAGGGATTCCGGCGTTCTTCGCCGCAGGCCGCTTCGGCATTGCGGTGATCGCGCTTATGGCAGTCGTCTTTGGCATCAGCACAATCGTGACCTACGTGCTTCTGTGCGTCTATTCGGCCGCCGGCCTGCAGCGCGTGAGTCTCGGGCCGGTTGAACGCTATGGCGAAGTCATCAGCGGCGTGTTTATCGCCATCGTCGGCGTCGTATTCTGGATTTTCCCTGTAGTGTGATAGGGGGGCAGAGGTTCGTTCCAACATCAAAAATAACGATACGATACCAGTTCGACGATAACTTATGAGGACTCGAAAGTCTTGATTTTTGCATGACTCTTGGCTCGCGATGCCTGTGTGGCTGCGCTAATGTGCGGTATGCGAATCGCTTCATTGCTTCAACGTGGCCTCTGGCTCGAATACATAACCCTCGGCTGGAATGTCGTGGGCACACCCGTAATGCTGATCACGGCTGAAAAAGCAGGGTCAACAGCCCTTGTCGGTTTCGGGCTTGATAGTGCCATCGAAATTTTTGCGTCCGTTGTCGTCGTTTGGCAGCTCAAAGGCGTTGAACGAAGCCGGGAAGGCTTGGCGCTAAAACTTATCGGTGCTGCATTCATCGCGCTGGCAATATACGTCTTTGTGCAATCGGGGTGGGTACTGCTGACCGGCAGCCATCCAAAACCTTCGCTGTTTGGCATCGTCTGGCTCGCGGTGACGTGCGTCATCATGTTGTTACTGGCGTGGGGTAAGCTGACGACTGGTCGCCAGCTTGGCAATCCGGTGCTCACTACGGAAGCGCGCGTCACCGTAATCGATGCCGCTCTCGCTGCTGCTGTACTGGTAGGTGTCGGCCTCAATGCCCTCGCGGGATGGTGGTGGGCCGATCCTCTGGCTGGCTTGGTCATCGTGTATTACGGGGTGACGGAAGGCCGCGCCGCTTGGAAGCATGGCGCCGCATAAATCTTGATTTATGCGGTGCAAAACAAGGCTTGCGTGTTCATAAAATAGTCTCCTCAGACTTATTTCGTGAGAGCCATTTCTTTATGGCGCGCGTCTATGTCAAACCGTTTCGTTGGAGTGCAGCGCGCAGGCATGTGCGCCGGTGCCATCTTCAACCTGGAACGTCGCATGGCTGATTCCGTAATGCTCTTTCAATTCCTCGGCCGCCTCATGCAACAGCCCGTCATCCAGCCCCGCGCCTGGCCTGACCAGATGCGCGGTGAGCGCTGTCTCAGTTGTGCTCATGCCCCAAATATGGAGATCGTGGATGTCGGCCACGCCGGGCAACCCACGTAAAAAGGCCTCGACTTTTGCCGCATTCACGCCGGGCGGTACGGCGTCCAAAGCGAGGTTCATGGAATCACGCAGCAGTGACCAGGTGCCGACCACGATAATCGCGCTGACGACAAGGCTAATGGCCGGATCGACCCACAGCCAGCCCGTAAAATAGATCACGGCACCGGCGACCACCACGCCCAAGGCAACAAACGCATCAGACGCCATGTGCATGAACGCCCCCTTGATATTCAGGTCGTCCTTGCGGCCCGCCATGAACAGCAAGGCAGTGGCGCCGTTGATCATGATGCCAATCGCCGCGACCGCCATAATAATGGAGCCGCCGGATGGTTCTGGTTCGATCAGCCGGCGCAGGCCCTCCCAGGCTATCCCGCCGGTTACGATCAGCAGCACAATCGCATTGCTGAGGGCAGCGAGAATGGAGGATCGGCGCAACCCATACGTATAGCGCGTGCTGGGGCGCCGCCGTGCCAAGATGGAGGCCAGCCACGCACTGGCCAAGCCAAGCACATCGCCAAGGTTATGCCCGGCATCAGCCAGCAGTGCCAGCGAATGCGCCACGATGCCGTAAAACGCCTCGCCAACCACGTAAGCGAGGTTGAGCACGATGCCGATCGCGAACGCCTTCCCGAAATTTGCCGGGGTGTGCTGGTGTCCATGCCCGTGATGGTCATGCCCCTTATGGTCATCATGGTCATCATGATCATCGTGATCATCGTGGCCGTCTTGGTTGCCGACGGTGGCGTGCTGATGTGCGGACATAGGCTATTCTCCAGCTGGGATGGGGCGCGGTGAAGGGTTAAGGCGCAGTTCGGCGCGCGCTTGGCGAAGTATCTGCCAGCCGCCTTGCAGGCCTAGCGCCCCCATGACAGCGGCAACAATAATATCCGGCCAATCGGTATGGGTGCCGAACACGCCGGCCGCGGCGAGTAGGACGATCAGATTTCCGATGGCGTCATTGCGCGAACATATCCAGGCCGAGCGCCGGTTCGCGTCACCGCCGCGGTAACGCCACAGCATCAACGCGACACCGCCATTCGCAAGGAGAGCCGCGAAACCTACGCCCCCCATAACGACGGCGCTCGGTAATGTCCCGGCGTAAGCGTGCCAGACCGTGTTCGCGAGCACCCATGCCGCGAATGCCAGCATGGTCCAGCCTTTCGCCAGGGCAGCGCGGGAACGCCAAGCGAGTGAGCCTGAGCATGCAAAGCGATGGGTTTTCGGCGGTATTTGATCACGGTATTTGAGGTTTGGCCGAGAGGCGACCTCGCGGATCGTGGATAATCTGTGGGTAGGGAATTCCTTCCTTCCATTCATTCCTTGGTAAGACTGAAAGACCATTCCTCGGCGCCGACCTGCATTTGCTACCGCCGGGAGCGCAGGCAGGGTCAAGGAGGCTCCGCGCCGCAGGCGTGGATGCCTTGACGCTGCCGAGCACCCGGCGATGCTGGGCAGGGGTGGGCCGGAAGGATCAGCCGCTGGATGCCTGAGTTTCGATGTGGGCGATCAGTGCCTGGAAGTGATCGACGAATTCCGGGTCGTAGTACTGCGGTTCCTCGAGGGCGAACGCGATGACTTTGCGGTAACACTCGATCGCCTGGCGATGGTCCCCCTTGGCCTGATGCAGCCGGCCCAGGCACTCGTAGCCGTCGTGGACGTTGGGGAAGCGTGCCAGAACGTCGTGGGCGCCCCGTTCAGCCTCATCGAATTGCTTCGCCTCGATCAAAGCAAACACCGCATTGGCGGCATCATCCAGATCGTGGTTGCAGTCCTCGCAGAGATGGGCCGAGAGGGGCGACACTGCGGCGCTTGCGGCGCGCGCGCGGGCCTCACGGGCGGTTGCCTCATCTTGAGCCATGCAGCAGCGCTTGTATTTCTTGCCGCTGCCGCAGGGACAGAGATTATTGCGTCCGACTTTGGTCATCCCGCCAATTTCAATTCAAAGGATGGTGCCCCTTGTATCAAGCAGTGCTGGCTGATGCCAAGTTTCATGAACAGTTGCTCCTGTTTGATCGCGATATCGCGGCGGCCGCCCGGGCGTCAGGATGCACGACATGCGGTGGCGTCCTTCATTCGGCGCAATTTCAGCGCAAACCGCGCGGTGGTCCCCCAGGTTTGAGTGAGGCGTTCGGCCAACGCTTCAGCTTCTGCTGCGCGATCGACGGTTGTCGCAAGCGAACCACCCCGGCATCGCTGCGCTTTCTGGGTCGTAAGGTTTATCTCGCCACAGTGGTGACGTTGATTTCGGCGATGTGCCATGGGCCCACCGCCACCCGCCTGCGGCAATTGTCAGCCACGCTCGGGATCGATCGGCGGACGGTCGCGCGCTGGCGCGTCTGGTGGCTCTCGACATTCACGTCCGAGGAGAGCGCGTTCCGCCCGATTGCCGCGGCAGCCTTCATGCCTCCGGTCGACACCGCAACTCTGCCAGCCTCGGTGCTCGCTCGTTTTCGCGGCGGCATCGAACAACAGCTCGTCTCCCTGCTTCGGTTCCTGGGGCCGTTGACCGGCGGAGCCTCGGCGATGCGCGCTTTCTGACGGGCGTCGCCGACCCGCAGAAGATGCACGTCGCCGACGATCGGCGAGGTGCTTACCGTAGGCCCGCTGATTGTTTTGGAGGGCGGACGTGACGGAACGAGGCAGATCGCGTGTTCAGGATCGCTGGGCGCAACTGCGGTTCTCGGTGATCGGTCACTTGTTGGCCGCACCGCCGGAGGCGGGCGCGCTACGCGCGGCCCTGAAGCAACTGGCGGCCCGTGAATGGCGGCATCCGAGTACCGGTGAACCGGTTCGCTTTGGTGTCTCGACGATCGAGCGCTGGTTCTACATCGGCCGGAATGAGCGCCAAGACCCGGTGGGTGTGCTGCGGCGCAAACGCCGCGAGGACGCCGGTCAGCAGGCGTCGATGACTGATGAGCTCCGCGAAGCCTTGCGAGCTCAATATCAAGCCCACAAGAGCTGGAGTGTGCGGTTGCATCACGACAACCTCGTCGCCCTGGCCGAGACCCGGTCAGAACTGCGCCCGGTGCCCTCCTACGCCACGGTCCGGCGCTTCCTGACGACCCACGGCATGACCAAGCGGTCCCCGATGACGGCGCGCCAGACCGCCGGTGCCCTGGCTGCCGCAGCCAGGCTCGATGCCCGGGAGGTCCGCAGCTATGAGTGCGAGTATGTGAACGGGACCTGGCACTGGGATTGTCATTCCGGTTCGCGCAAGGTGCTGACACCGCGAGGGGAGTGGCGAACGCCGATCCTGTTCGGCGTGCTCGATGACCGCTCGCGGTTGGCCTGCCACCTGCAATGGTATCTGTCCGAGAGCGCGGAGGTCATTGCCCACGGTCTGTCGCAGGCCATGCAGAAGCGCGGCATGCCCCGCTCGGCCATGAGTGACAACGGCGCGGCGATGACGGCGACCGAGATCACCGAAGGTCTCGCCCGGCTCGGCGTGGTTCATCAGACCACGCTGCCCTACAGCCCCTACATGAACGGCAAGCAGGAGGTCCTCTGGGGATCGGTCGAGGGTCGGCTGATGGCCATGCTCGAAGGTGTCAATGACCTCACCCTGGCCCGGCTCAACGAGGCGACCCAGGCCTGGGTAGACTACGACTACAATCGCAAGCACCACAGCGAGATCGACGCCACCCCCCTGGCGCGCTTTCTCGCCGGCCCCACCGTGACACGACCATGCCCGGATGCCGCAACTCTGAGACTGGCGTTCACCCGCAGCGAGCAGCGGACCTTGCGAAGGAGCGATGGCACGATCGTCATCGAAGGCCGCCGGTTCGAAGTGCCGAACCAATATCGGCACCTCACCACATTGGAGGTCCGCTTCGCCGCCTGGGATCTTACCTTGGTTCACCTCGTCGATCCGCAAACCGGCACCGTGCTCTGCAGGCTGTTCCCCCAGGACAAGGCCGCCAACGCCAACGGTCTGCGCCGCGGTTTGCAGCCTGTCAGCGCTGACCCGGTCGCGCCGCCGGCCCGCGGGATCGCGCCGTTGCTGGCCGACATGATCAAGCGGCAAGCGGCAACCGGATTGCCCCCAGCCTATCTCCACAAAGACGAAGGAGACGACGCGTGAACAACAAACTGCTCGCACTGTACGGTCTCAAGTGGAACCCGTTCACGCCCAACGTGCCGACCGAGGCTCTGCATGTCTCGCCTCGTCTGGAGTCGTTCTGTTGGCGCGTCCAGCATCTTGCCGGCGAAGGCGGCTTCGCCCTGGTCACCGGTGCGCCGGGTTCCGGCAAATCGGCCGCCTTGCGGATCCTGGCCGCGTCGCTGGCAACATTGCGCGACGTGACCGTCGGCGTGATCAGCCGGCCTCAGGCCAACATCGCCGATTTCTACCGCGAGATGGGCGAGTTGTTCGGCGTCGAGTTGCGCCCGCATAATCGCTGGGGTGGCGCTAAAATCCTGCGCCAACGCTGGCAGGCTCATATCCAGACGACCCTCTCCAGGCCGGTACTGCTGGTCGATGAAGCCCAGGAGATGCAGCCCGCCGTCCTCGCTGAACTCCGCCTCCTCGCCTCAGCTGACCTCGATTCCCACATCCTCCTGACCATCGTCCTGGCCGGCGACGGACGGCTCGCCGAACGCCTGCGCTCCGAGGAGTTCCTCCCTCTCGCCAGCCGCATGCGTGTCCGCCTGGCAATCGAACGCGCCACCCCCCAGGATCTGCAGGAGACCCTGCAGCTTGCCATCCGCCAGGCCGGCGCCCCCACCCTGATGACCCCGGAAGTGATCGCGACGATCTGCGATCACGCCCAAGGCAATCTACGAACCCTGATGATCATGGCGGCCGACCTGCTGGACGCCGCTGCACAGCGCGAGGCGCGTCAGATCGACGAGACGCTGTTCTTCGAAACCTTCGCCATACCCACGCCAAACACAACCAAGGCGACCGCCCGCCAACGGCGATGACCCCGCTTCCGGTCCAGCCAGCCTACCACCTCACCGACCGCCCCGAGCAGCACCGCTGGCTCGTCGAGGGACTGTGGGCCGAAGAAGCCGTCGGCATCATCGGCGGGGAACCCAAATGCTGCAAATCTTTCCTCGCCCTCGATCTGGCCGTCGCCGTCGCCGCGGGCGTCCCTTGTCTGCGCCGCTTCGCCGTGACACGCCCCGGCCGCGTCCTGCTCTACCCCGCCGAGGACGCGCTTCACATTGTCCGCCAGCGCCTCGAAAGCATCTGTGCGGCCGCCGGTACCCAACTCGCCGCACTCGATGTTCAGGTGATCACCGCACCCAGCCTGCGCCTCGATCTCGAAGACGACCGCGCGCGTCTCGCCGACACCATCGCCAGGCTGAAACCGCGGCTCCTCGTGCTCGATCCGTTCGTGCGCCTGCACCGCATCGATGAGAACGTCAGCGGCGAAGTCGCACCCCTGCTCGCCTTCCTGCGCGACATGCAGCGGCACCATGCTATCGCCGTCGCTGTCGTCCACCATGCAAAAAAAGGCGCCGGGACACTCCGCGCCGGTCAGGCCCTGCGCGGATCATCCGAGTTCCACGCCTGGGGCGATTCCAACCTCTATCTCCGCCGCGATGGCGACGATCGCATCATCCTCACCCCAGAGCATCGCGCCGCGCCCGCCATGCCCAGCATCACACTCGAACTGAACCAGCACGAGACTGCCTTGGCACTCGAACCCATTCACGCGAGCGAACCATCACCCGACAATGCCACACCAAAATCCCTCGACGATCGCATCACCGCCGCCCTCGCCGAAACCGGCCAGCCCCAGCCGTTCACCGATCTCCGCGCCCGCTGCCGCATCCGCGCCGCCACCCTCTATCAGCGCCTCACCGCGATGATCGACAACGGCTGCGTCATCAAATCCCCCGACGGATACCGCCTCACCAAAAACTGACCCCAGTCCCGCCAGGGCATCAACCGCGATTAAGGCACGGCAAACCTCAACCACCGCGCCAACCAGGCCCCGCATCACCAATGCATACTTCCGCTTCCCGCTTCCCGGCCCCCCTACAGAACACGGGAAGTGGAACCCGGAAGTCCATAAGATTTCGCGACCGGAGGACCATCAAACAACGTGATCCTGCTCACGAGCGCCATTCCGGCAACACCCAGGCTGATGGCGTAATTGGCGAAATCGCCAAGAAAATCGAGCGCGTCCGCCTGCAAAGCTGCCGACCCCGCCGCGGCCCCGGCGACGATCTCGCCAGCAAAAAACCCGCCATTGACGATCAACGCGATCAAGAGAACGCGCCGCCATCCCGGGTCCAGGACGGGCGTGGCCGTAGCAGGCGCGCAACAGCTTTTAGACATGCTCATCCTCGACGAAGCAGTGAAAAATGGTGTATGCACCCTGTAGCAGCTACAGGGTCAAGACCATGGATCATGACAATTTGAGCATCGGCGATCTGGCGCGCGCGACCGACACCAAGGTTGAGACGGTCCGGTACTACGAGAAAGCGGGCCTACTCCCCGAACCCTCACGCACTGCAGGAAATTATCGCGCCTACCGAGCCGAACATCTGGCGCGGTTGAGCTTCGTGCGCCGGGCACGCGATCTCGGGTTTTCATTGGATCAGGTACGCGAATTGTTGCGTCTGGCTGATCAAAAAGACCAATCTTGCGCGCAAATCGACATCATCGCCCGCAGTCACCTGGCCGAAGTGGATCGTAAAATCACGGATTTGATCGCGTTGGGGAACGAGTTGCGACAGATTGTTGGGCAATGCAGGCACGGCACGGTCGCTGAATGCAGGATCATCGAGGCGTTATCGCCAGACTGATCGTCACAGCAAAGGCATTCGCTTGGTGGACACCGTATTGATTAGCCTGCTGCGGCCTGTTGCCAAAACGTCATGATGAGGCCGCCGATCACGATAAAAGCGCCACCAACTAAAATCGGCACCGTAGGCGCTTGGCCAAAGGCAAAATATGAGATGGCCTGGGCCGCCACAAAGAATAACGCCACATATACACCAAGCAAGCGGCCGAAATCCCAACCGGGAAGATTGACCACGACGCCATAAACAAACAGCGTCACCGCACCCGCAACAAACCAAAGCCCGCGCGGCATTCCGCTCACGCCAAGCCCTTTGCGAATAAGAGCGTCCCCGCCGGATTCCAAAAAGGCGGCAAGGGTAAGCATGAGCAGGGCAGGCAGAATCTGGTCCTGTCAATCGTCGAAAAAATGTGCGTTCAGTTAATCGAGGTGGTCATCGGATCGGCAAAAATCCGATTCTTGGCTAGAGACCCCGTCGATAAAGAGCTTCTTAAGCCTGGAAGCCTGATAGGTTTCCAACTATCCCGAGCGTTTGCCGCTGCACTAACGAACGGCTGCTTTAGAGAAATGGCACAGCTTGCCATAACGGCCGGGTTGAGCGCATTGTACGCAAGCAAGGACGAATTGCTATAAACCAATCTCCACTGAAGCACCATTGACGGTTTTTAATAGCTCGTAAGGGGATATTATCGACCTTAATATGCTCTCAAGAAGCACAGTACTTGCACTTCGACTCAATTTCCTATAGGCTCTCAAGAGCTAATTAAACGGCATAATGCGCCCTTGAGGAAGTATGACCGCTCGCAACCCACTTCTGGCGTCTCCGCCCTTTGCCGTGGAGGATTCCCTCGTGCGCCTTGGGCAGCGCCTACGCACGGCTAGGCTCCGCCGTAACCTCACCGTTGCCGAAGTCGGCAAGAAGATCGGCGCGGGCTCGCGCGCCGTTGGCGACGCCGAAAAGGGCAAACCCTCGACGAGCGTCGCCGTCTATGCCGCGCTGCTGTGGGCGTTCGATTTGATCCGAGATCTGGATACCGTTGCTGACCCTTCGCACGACGTCGAAGGAATCGCGTTGGCAAAGCGTCAAACGCGCATTCGCGCCCGCCAGACAGGCGGACTCGACAATGACTTCTGACGGAACCGCCACCGAATGCTTTGTCTACATCACGCTGCCCGGCGCGACCGAGCCGCTGACTGCGGGCCGGTTTGTTCAAGAGCGTCAACGCAGCGGCCTGATCCTCGGCCGCTTCGTCTATGGCCGTAGCTATCTCGCACGGCAGGACGCCGTCGCCTTTGACCCCGGCGAACTTAAGCTCTCCGATCGTACCTATGAGACGGTAGCATTGGGCGGCGTTTTTGGCGCGCTCCGCGATGCGGGCCCCGACTATTGGGGGCGGCGCGTGATCGAGCGCCATGCCGGCAAGCCGCAGCTGGGCGAACTCGATTATCTACTCCACTCCCCTGACGACAGGGCGGGGGCGCTCGGCTTTGGTTTGAACCAAGTGCCGCCAGCGCCGCTGCGCGCGTTCAACAGGACGATTCAGCTCGCCAAGCTTCAGGCGATCGCGGACGCCATCATCGCCGACGAGGTGCCGCAGACAGGCGTAGAAGCCGCGCAGGTCGAAGAACTGTTGTTGGTCGGGACGTCGGTGGGCGGCGCACGTCCAAAGGCCGTCGTCGAAGATGATGACGGACTCTGGATCGCGAAGTTCAATCGCAAAGACGACCGTTGGAACATGGCGCGCATTGAGCATGCCATGCTGATGCTTGCCCGAGCGTGCGGCCTCAGCACCGCCGAAAGCCGTCTCGACAACATCGGCGACCGCGACGTGCTGCTGGTGAAACGCTTCGATCGGGAGCGCGCCGGCGGCGGTTACCACCGCGCGCGCATGATCAGCGGCCTCACACTTCTGCGCACCGATGATGCACCGGGAAATCGCGGTCGCTGGTCGTATGTGCTGTTGGTCGAAGAGCTGCGCCGCGCCAGCGCGCGTCCCGACGCCGACGCGCAAGAGCTCTTTAGGCGCATGTGCTTCAACGCCCTGATCTCCAACGCAGACGATCATCCGCGCAATCACGCGATGATTGCCAAGCATACCGGCTGGCGCTTGTCGCCGGCCTACGACCTGACGCCAACATCACCTGTGAGCCAGGATCATCGCGATCTCGCCTTGCTGATCGGCGACCAAGGCAGGTTCGCCAACGCGCAAAACCTGCTCTCTCAATGCAGTCGCTTCATGCTGACCCGTGAGGCTGCGGAGGCGATCATCATGGAGATGACGCGCAAGGTACGGGATCGCTGGTATGAGATCGCGCGCAGCACCGGCGTCACCGAAACTGATTGCGCGCTGATCGCGGGGGCTTTCGCCTATCCGGGGTTCCAGACCCAATCAGGAAACTGACGCATCATCATCATCATCAGCAGCAGCGGCATGAGCAAGTGTTGGCCCTCTGAGAGCCGATGAGCCAGGCGCAGGTCCCCGGGGACGGCGACTTTCGGGTGTAGCAATTCTGCCGATCTATGACCGGGATGCGCGCAAATGCGAAGGGCGGCTCCTCGACGCTCAAATCAAGGAGCCTAAAATCCCTAGACCTCTGTGCCTTCTGCCAGTGCGAGGGCATCCTCGACATCGACGCCCAGATATCGAACCGTGCTCTCAAGTTTGGTGTGGCCGAGCAAAATCTGCACAGCCCTCAGGTTGCCGGTTTGTTTGTAAATAATGGATGCCTTGGTTCGACGCAGCGAGTGGGTGCCATAGTCCTGCCTTAGCAATCCAATCCCGGTTACCCACTCATCAACAAGTCGAGCATATTGGCGCGTGCTGACATGGTCGTTGTGATTGATTCTGCTGGGAAACACGAAGTCATCCAGTGTTCCTCCGCGGCATTCAAGCCAAGCGAGAATGCTAGCCCTGGCAGGCTCCAGAAGCTCAAATTGGACGGGCCTGCCAGTCTTCTGTTGAACAACAATCGCTCGTGAACGAACCCGACCACCGCTCACAAGGTCGCCAATTTTCATTTTCACAACATCACAGCCTCTCAGCTTGCTGTCGATTGCCAGATCAAACATAGCCCGGTCACGTAATCGCCCCTCGTTGTTTAACCAGAACCTGATGGCCCATACCTGCTGGAGTTTCAAACCCCGCTTAGCGCCAACTAATCGGCCGGCGTTCCATGGACGTTTGCCTTTGCTACCAGGATCATACTCTGAATGTCCCATTTTGATCTCCTTTCCGCCGGCCGTTATTGGTCGGTTTGAGAAGAAAAGAGGCTAATACCAACCGCCCTAACGCGTAACCTGTGCCCAATCTCTAGTCCCGATTGAGGTAATTTTTGCAGGATCGCTGACGAGGAAGTTCCAAGCGTTTTTGGCTGCATTGCGCATGTCCTGATAGCTGTTCCAGACGAGGCTGCTCAGCTTGTTTCCGCGCAGATAATCCCAGACATTTTCCATTGGATTGAGTTCGGGGGCGTAGGGCGGTAGTGGTATCAGGGTCATGTTGTCGGGCACGATCAGGCGTTCGCCTGGCTGGTGCCAGCCAGCACCGTCGCAGACCAGGATCGCGTGGGCGGAGGCCGCGATTTGGGTGCTGATTTCCTTGAGGTGTTCGTTCATCGCCTCGGTATTCACGCTCGGCATGATGATGGCAGCACCGACCCCGCGCGCCGGACAAATTGCCCCAAAGATATACAGGCTATCATGGCGGGTATCACGTACCATCGCCGGCCGCGAGCCGGTTTCGGCCCAGACATACTCGATCGAGTCTGCCGGTGGTGTAACCTGACGTCTGGAAATTCATTTTGGGTTGGGAGTTGGTGCCCTTGCCGGGGCATGCCCCGGCAAGGGCTGTTCATTCTGGTATTCCATGCAGTTGTTCACACCAACATGGAGACCGATGAATGGACGCCAAAAAGGATACGATTATCGAGGCACTTTTGGAACATCTGATCGAAAACGGCGCAGGCGATATCGCCACGGTATTTGCCAGGACCTTCGAACTCGCCATGCAGATCGAGCGCGAACGCTTCCTCCACGCCAGTCACTACGAGCGCAACCCCGATCGTCAGGGTTACGCCAATGGCTACAAGCCCAAGCGGATCGATACCCCGGCCGGGTCGATCACCGTCGATGTCCCCAAAACCGCCGGTCACGTGGGCGAACCCTTCTACCCACAGTCCCTCGAACGCGGCCGACGCTCGGTCCGCGCCGTCATGGTCGCCGTCGCCGAAATGTACATCAAAGGCGTCTCCACCCGCGACGTCGAGGCCGTCATGCGCGAATTCGGCATCGAAAGCCTCTCCTCCGCTCAGGTCAGCCGCGCCAGCAAGCTGCTCGATGACGAACTCGCCGCCTGGCGCACCCGACCCCTCGCCGAGATCCGCTACCTCATCCTCGACGCCAGATATGAAAAAATGCGCGATAATGGCGTCGTCCGCGATGCCGCCGTGCTCTCGGCCATCGGCATCGGACCCGATGAACGCCGCCGTGTCCTCGGCGTCTCGGTCGCCCTTTCCGAGGCCGAAGTCCATTGGCGTGCCTTCCTCGAAAGCCTCCATCAGCGTGGCCTGCGAGGCGTCGAATTCATCGTCTCCGATGACCATGCCGGATTGCACGCCGCACGCCGCGCCGTCTTCGGCGCCGCACACTGGCAACGATGCCAGTTCCACCTCGCCCAAAACGCCATCCACCACGCCCCCAACCACGCCATCCGCAAACGCATCGGCGCAGAACTCCGGACCGTCTGGAACGCAAATTCCCTCGCCGCTGCCCAGATCGCTCTCACAACCCTCGTCAATGCCTATCGCGACACCGCACCAAAGCTCGCCGATTGGCTCGAACGAAATATCCCCGAAGGCCTCACCGTCTTCACACTGCCAGAACCCCACCAGCGCCGGCTTCGCACTTCCAACCCCATGGAACGCGGCATCCAGCAGGAACTCAAACGCCGCACCACCAAAATCAGGGTCTTCCCCAACGAAGCCTCCCTCGAACGCCTCGTCAGCGCCGTCCTCGTCGAAATCGATGAAAAATGGGCCGCCGACACCAAGGGCTACATCAAGTGGGACTACCAGGATGCCTGACCCCCGCTCGCCCTATTTTCCAGACATCAGGTTGCTCAATCCTTCTGCCCGACCCGCGCTTCGTCCTTACATGAGGGTTTGGCTGTCAATGGTGATTTTGCAGATGGCACTCCTTAAATCCGGTTTTCAACATCAACGTAGTTCGCAGGTCCAGGGCGATCTTTAATCTCGCAGCTATGCTGCGTCACCTTACATGCGGTCGGGTCCAACAACACCGGATCCGTGACCATAATGCCTCATTCACGAGGCGTAGCCCTGGTGAGACGCGACCCACCTGAAACGCGGTGGCTGGGGGCCACCAAAGAAGAAGACGGTCGCGCACCCCGCATTACCGTCGGCAGTTATCCCACCAACGGCAATTCTGTCAGCTTATGCCATAGTGTCTGCTTGGGCCTTGATCTCGACGCCGTCGGGCAGCAGTCCGGTTTCGACGTAACGCCAGAGCGCGATCAACAATTTTCTTGCCATTGCGACGATCGCAATTCGCCGGGTGCGCCCTTGCAGCGTGCCGACCCGCTCGCGGAACCAAGCTGCGAGCGCGCTGCCCGGCTGGTAGCGAAGCCACAGCCACGCAAGCTGGATCAGCGTCGTACGTGCGCGCGGATTGCCGGCACGTCCGATATGTCGATCACGAACCATGCTGCCGCTTTGATACGGCATCGGTGCGATACCGACGTAGCTGGCGAGCTGGCGGCGGTTGTCAAACGGGCGGTAGAGCACCTCGCGCACCAGCACGGCGGAGAAGTTTTCGCCAATGCCGCGGATGCGTTGTAACGCCGATATTTTCTGGACGATCGTGTCGTCAAACGTCGCAGCCTGCCGTGCAGTCCGCTCAGCCTCTACCTCCCTGATCTGCTCCAAAGCTAAAACGAGCCGACGCCGCAGGCGGTCGATCTCGGCTCGCAGCAAAGGTGGCAACGGGCGGCCGTCAGCAGTTTGCAGTGCCTCGACGTCGCGTTCCCAGGAGCGCAGGGACGGTCTTCCCCGTATGCCCTGGGTAAACAGCAATGCCTCGATGGTATTTTCAATGCGCTGCTTTTCTTGGACCAGACGTTCGCGTTCTCGGTGCGGACGCTTGGCATCCTCCTCTTCGGGGGTTGGAACGCGCACCATGCTGCATACTTGCCGATCGCCCGCCAGCCACGCCGCCAGCACGCGAAGCATGCCTTCGGCATCAAGCCGATCGGTCTTGGCGCGGCGTGCGCGCCGGTTGACCAGGATGCTGGTCGGTTCGAGCACGTAGGCATCGACACCATGCGCCGTCAGCAATCTGTGCAGCCAGAACCCGTCCCGGCCTGCCTCAAAACAACACGCAACGCCGATGTCACTATGACCCGATTTGGCCGACTCTCGCGTCCGTACCGACGTGATCAACGCCAGGAGTGCGGCGCTCTCGCCCCCTTCGATGCGATGCAGACGCGCCTTCTCGCTACCACCAGGCGTCCGCACGGCAACAAGCCAAGACGAGACGCTGAGTTCGATAGCGATACGAATAGTATTATTGAACGACATGACAACAGACTCCTCTCTCAGTGGTTGCGGATGCCTGCCATTATGCACAAAACACTTGGCGCCACCGCCCTCATAGCATCTGAAACCACACCTCGATTGATTTGCCGGCCGCCGAGGCTGGCAGCGCATCGCAGCTCAGGCTGGCGAAGTTTTTTTAAAAGTCTCCTGCGCCGCCGCATCTTTCTTTGGGTGGAAAGGGCGCGGCTGTAGCCGGGTCAGGCCCAGTTGGCGTAACCACTTGCCGATCGTGCGCTCATGCACTTCCACCGAAAACCGCCGCGCCACCAGCGCCTTCAGATCAACGCAGCGCCAGCGCACAACCTTGTCGGTCTCTGGATCAGGGCCCTTGATCACCAAGGCCTTCAACTCCTGCATTTGCGCCTCGCTCAGCTCCGGTCGACGCCCCGAACCTACCCGTGACGTTAAGCCACTCACCCCTTCGGCATTGTAGCGACGCACCCAGTCGCGCAATATCTGACGCTGCATGCCGCTCAACGCAGCTGCCTCCGCACGCGATTTGCCCTCAAGCACCAGCGCCAATGCCGAAAGCCGGCGAACCACATCGCCGTCGCGCTGGCGCGACATCAAACGGCGTAAATCGGCCGCCGTATGATCATGATTGGTGATCGCCAATGCCTGCGACATGATCCCTCCGTCCTCGCGAATCGACAGAAATCATTCAAACACAGCCACAAAAATTTGAGAATCCCCCGCGAGTCAACCGTTTAGCCGGTTGGTATAAGGCCCACCTTGGGAAGCTGGCCGAATCCGGCTGGTCAGGTTTGGAGAACGCTTTGTCGACAAGCGTATATTCATCCGAGAGACTCGCTGCGGGTGAGGCAGAATAATCTGCCGGGTACCGTCGGATTAAACCTCGGAAAGAAAACAAAAAAAGAGCCGAATGGTGTACTTCGCGTTTCGGTCATATCTTTTGAAGGCTGCAATCCATTGGTTTTCTTTGGACACGCTGCGTTTACAGAAGTCTGAACTGGGCCCCGAAAATGGGACCACCGGCTTAATTGGAGGAGGCGTCGCTCTTTCGTGGTAAACGGAGCGAATTATGAGCAAAACCAGACGGACGATTGATGCGGCGTTGAAGGCGAAGATTGCCTTGGAAGCGTTGCGTGAGCAGGCGACGGTGGCCGATTTGGCGACCCGCTATCAGGTTCACCCGAACCAGATTTACGCGTGGAAGAAGCAGTTGCAGGAGCATGCGGCGCGCGCGTTTGATCCGAAGATCGGCCAGGACGCCGAGGCGGCCTCGAGCCGGGCGATCGAGAAGCTGCACGCGAAGATCGGACAGCTGACGATTGAGAACGATTTTTTCGCAAAGAGGTTCGGCAAATGAGCGCACCGGACCGTAGAGCGAAGCTCGACCGGCACCATCCCGATCTATCGGTCCGCCGGCAATGCGAAATGCTGCATGTGGCCCGATCTGGAGTGTATCGAGCGCGCCGGCCGGCGAATGACAACGATCTCGAACTGATGCGCCGGATTGATGAATTATTCCTGCGGCACCCGTTTCTGGGGTCGCGACGGCTGGTGGCGCTGCTGAGGGCCGATGGCTTGCGCGTGAACCGCAAGCGGGTGCGGCGGCTGATGCGTCTGATGGGGATCGTGCCGCTAGGTCCCAAGCCGCGGACCAGCAAGCCGGGTGCGGGTCACAAAATCTATCCGTATCTACTGCGGGATCTGAAGATCGACCGGCCAAATCAGGTGTGGTGCGCCGATATCACGTACTTGCCGATCGGCCGGGGGTTTCTGTATTTGGTGGCGATCATGGACTGGTATAGCCGTGCGGTGCTGGCCTGGCGGGTATCGAACACGATGGATGTCAGCTTCTGCGTCTCGGCGCTGGAAGATGCGTTGGCGCGGTTCGGCAAGCCGGAGATCTTCAATACTGATCAAGGCGCGCAGTTCACCTCGGCGGAATTCACCGGTGTGCTGAGCGCGGCGGGAATCCGGATCTCGATGGACGGCAGGTGGTGTAACCTGACGTCTGGAAATTCATTTTGGGTTGGGAGTTGGTGCCCTTGCCGGGGCATGCCCCGGCAAGGGCTGTTCATTCTGGTATTCCATGCAGTTGTTCACACCAACATGGAGACCGATGAATGGACGCCAAAAAGGATACGATTATCGAGGCACTTTTGGAACATCTGATCGAAAACGGCGCAGGCGATATCGCCACGGTATTTGCCAGGACCTTCGAACTCGCCATGCAGATCGAGCGCGAACGCTTCCTCCACGCCAGTCACTACGAGCGCAACCCCGATCGTCAGGGTTACGCCAATGGCTACAAGCCCAAGCGGATCGATACCCCGGCCGGGTCGATCACCGTCGATGTCCCCAAAACCGCCGGTCACGTGGGCGAACCCTTCTACCCACAGTCCCTCGAACGCGGCCGACGCTCGGTCCGCGCCGTCATGGTCGCCGTCGCCGAAATGTACATCAAAGGCGTCTCCACCCGCGACGTCGAGGCCGTCATGCGCGAATTCGGCATCGAAAGCCTCTCCTCCGCTCAGGTCAGCCGCGCCAGCAAGCTGCTCGATGACGAACTCGCCGCCTGGCGCACCCGACCCCTCGCCGAGATCCGCTACCTCATCCTCGACGCCAGATATGAAAAAATGCGCGATAATGGCGTCGTCCGCGATGCCGCCGTGCTCTCGGCCATCGGCATCGGACCCGATGAACGCCGCCGTGTCCTCGGCGTCTCGGTCGCCCTTTCCGAGGCCGAAGTCCATTGGCGTGCCTTCCTCGAAAGCCTCCATCAGCGTGGCCTGCGAGGCGTCGAATTCATCGTCTCCGATGACCATGCCGGATTGCACGCCGCACGCCGCGCCGTCTTCGGCGCCGCACACTGGCAACGATGCCAGTTCCACCTCGCCCAAAACGCCATCCACCACGCCCCCAACCACGCCATCCGCAAACGCATCGGCGCAGAACTCCGGACCGTCTGGAACGCAAATTCCCTCGCCGCTGCCCAGATCGCTCTCACAACCCTCGTCAATGCCTATCGCGACACCGCACCAAAGCTCGCCGATTGGCTCGAACGAAATATCCCCGAAGGCCTCACCGTCTTCACACTGCCAGAACCCCACCAGCGCCGGCTTCGCACTTCCAACCCCATGGAACGCGGCATCCAGCAGGAACTCAAACGCCGCACCACCAAAATCAGGGTCTTCCCCAACGAAGCCTCCCTCGAACGCCTCGTCAGCGCCGTCCTCGTCGAAATCGATGAAAAATGGGCCGCCGACACCAAGGGCTACATCAAGTGGGACTACCAGGATGCCTGACCCCCGCTCGCCCTATTTTCCAGACATCAGGTTGCTCAATCTGGACGGCAAGGGACGCTGGATGGACAATGTGTTCATCGAGCGGCTCTGGCGATCGTTGAAATACGAGGACCTCTACATCAAGTTCTATGCCGATGGGAGCGAGGCGCGTGCCGGGATTTCTCAATGGATGGCCTTTTACAATAATCAACGCCCCCATCAGGCGTTGAGCAATCGGGTGCCGATGGAGGTCTGGCGCGAAGAGATGATCGGCGCGCTGCCGCCGATGGCTGTGGATATGACGCTGGTCCTTCGGTCCAGCTTGGACAACGCTAACGCGTTGCCCACATACCCACAGCCACAACAGCAACAAGCAGCGTGACATAAATGGAAATCAGAACGGCGCCACTTCCACCTTAATTCCACTCGCCGTTGGTCCTCACCGCAGGGTCCAGTTCAGTCTTGATTTATGCGACAGCCGTTTTCACCACATGAGACGCCCAATGGGCAAACGGCGGCCGCCAAAAGCAGTTATTGACCAATGCAGCCCTATGCCTCCCCGATCATCGAAGAGAATTGTTTGAAATCAACCGCACCTGGATATTTTTTCCCATTGAATATGAAAGTTGGCGTCGCATCGACATGATAGACTTTTTCGGCCCGCTTACGCTCACCAATGATGAATTTTTGCAACGGCACGCTGGTTACCGCCGCATTGAAGGTAGCGCGATCCATGCCAGCCAAGGCTGCGAATTTGAACAAGGCATTCTGATATTCGGGGAGCGTTTTCAGTTTGGGATCATAAGCCCACTCATATTGGTGAGAAAACAGCATCGCGTTGAACGCGACATAGCGACTTTCAGGGAGCGAACGGGCGACTGCAGCGGCCATAATCGACACGCTATCCAGCGGAAAATCTCTAAAAATGTAGTATAATTTTCCGGTTTTCACATAAGCGGGAATGATTTTCGGCAAAGTGTGGGCTGCAAACTCGGCGCAATGTGGGCAACCCATCGAAAAATATTCGATGACTTTTAGGTTGGCGTTTGGATTGCCGATCGCGCGCAAACCCATCGGGTTGGGTTGTCCCGCCGCGAGGCTGGTCACCGGTGCGAGTGCGGCAGCACCGACTAGGGATAGTGTGTTACGACGCGAAATAAGCATATGGGCCTCTATATATTGTGGTTTAAGATACACCATACGGGGCCGTTCTTGCAATCAGCCAACCCCAGGATACCAACTTATAGCCGCCGATTGTGGCAGCGGCGAGGCTTTAGCCCAGGGCTATCCCACTTGGATTTTTTAGACCTATGATCGTCCTTGGTGACCGACAGAAGGGATAGTTCGAGCAATTCGCGCTGTGTGGCGGGCAATCGATACCTAGCGTCCATTTCTTGTCGATACGCAGCTATTGAGCGCCGCCTTTCGTTAGTCATGAGGGTGCCTGGATATCTGGTGGTTCAGAAAGCTGACCACCGAAGGACTGTCCCAGACGACGGCGCCTGTTTCACGGCCAATCTGCTTGCCATTCGGGTCGATCAAAAAACTTGTTGGAACCCCTTCAAGGTTGAGCATCTGCATCACGCTGCCGCTCGGGTCTAAAAAAATTCCGAGACGCTCGATCTTGATCTCCGCATAGAATTTCCTGACCGCTGCGAGTCCCTCGGCATCAATCGAAACCGGCACCACTTCGAAATGCGGACCACCAAGCTTCACTTGCAACTGATCCAAGGTGGTCATTTCCTTGCGGCAGGGGATGCACCAAGTCGCCCAGATGTTCAGCAGTACGAATTTGCCGTGGAAATCGGCGAGCGAGAGGGGGTGACCGGATGCGTCGGAGAATTTGAATGCCGGGAACGGCTTCGGTGTGGTGATATAGAGGGGCGGGGCCTCAGGGCGGGCGGCCGAGCCGGATTGCGGCAGTCCAAGCGCGGCGCCCGAAGCCGCAAGAGCAAGAAAGGCACGCCGCGAGGATGATGAAAGGGTCATTGGGAGATCGCCTTTTTCATGACGTGGATGAGCTGTGGCACCGTGATGGAAAAGGGGAACAGATTTTCGAATTTTCCGGCAGGAGACATCAAATAGATAAAGGTCGAATGACTGATCAGGCTTTGGCCGGACGCTTCGTGGTCTGTTGTGTTGAAATAGGCGTCGTATTCCTTGGCGACCTTGATGATTTTCGCCACCTTGCCGGTAAGACCGATGATCTTGTTGCTGAACTTAAGCAGATAGGTCCTCAGCACTGGCGGCGTGTCGTGATTGGGATCGACCGTGATAAAGACGGGAGCAACATGTTTGGCAAGCGGCCCGAGAGCGTTCATCAGGATCGCCATTTTTTCGAGGGTAAGCGGGCACTCATCCGGGCAGCGAGTGTAACCGAAATAGATTAGCATCCAGCGCCCGTGAAAGTTCGCCTGGGTCATGGTCTGGCCGAACTGGTTGGTCAGAATGAATGGGCCGCCGATTGGCGCACCAGGCGGAATCGCGGAATCGGTGGTGGTTGCCAGCCGACCGTGCGGTCTGTTCCCGCCGAGCAAACGCGCCTCAAGCGTATTGTCCTTCACCCCGATAATACCGGAATCGATGGCGATGGCGGTCAATGCTGCACCGAAGCCAGTCGCCGCGCCAAGCGCAATGCGCCGACCGATCCGTTTACCCTTGAAGACGTTCATAGTGCTGCCTGATCATTTGGCGTTGCCCCGGCCGCGCGCCAAATTGCCTGAATCGCAACGCCAGACGTGAGCAGAGACATTCGATTATTTATGACGTGGCGAACCGAACAAGTATTTTAACAAAGCCGCAATTGCTAGGATGATTATTAGCAGGATAGCCAGGCTAATTATGGCCATTCCACCCATCATCCAGCCGCTCATCATACCGGAATGCATTATAGGTTCTTCCTATTTCATCATGCCGCGCATCATCGCTGGCATGCCGTCTTTCGCAAAGCGGTCCAATTCCCGGGCGTGAGCATAGATCACCTTCACCATTTCTGGGTCGTCCGAAGTTTCGGTGACCTGAATCCCGGTTGGTAAGAGTTTATAAGATCGTTGGTATTTCGTGCTATTAGCAAACATGGTTGGGACACTGTTGCTCATCGGATAGGGGAACGGCCGATTCTCAGCGAGGCGATTATACATTTCGATCACATGCGCCTGGATAAGATGAGCGGTTGTCGGATTGTTCGAGACCGTGGTGTCAATAATGCCGTTTGGCATGTAGTCCGTGGCGCGCGTGATTTCGGCATGGCGCTCGAACAGTTTCATACCGAGCTTCATGGGTCCCATCATATTACCGCGGGACATCATCCCCTGCATGTCCATGTGGGACATGCTTGACCCCATCATTCCACCCATCATACCGCCGGGTGAACCAGAATCACCTGGCGATTTTGCCACAGCCTGTCTTGAACCAAGGCCAAGAAGGGCGAAAAAGCCAGAAAACGTGCTGCCGAGGATAGCGGAGATGGTGCGGCGCTTCATAAGATTTTCACACTTCTTAATTGGTGGTGACGACAAAACAAACTTAAACATTCCCATTGTAGGAATGTAAAGGGCACGTTGGAATCTTGAATTATGAATATGTTGCACAACTCCTAAATTACGCAACAACGCTACTCTCAGTGAAAGCGACCATATCAGACGCTTGCGCCAGCCTCGGATAGCGGGAGGCTTCGAGAGCAGCGACCCTCGCACCTCTTTTCCGATCAGGCAGGGTCTTCGGGCCAAATGTGCAGGAAGTCGGCTCACTGATCATCAACCGGCCGGTGCTATATCTTCGAACAGCGGATCGCCCAGTTCACCCGCCTCAATATGCTCGCATGGCTTCCGCCGGATCGACTCGGCAAGCGGACTTGGCTGGAGGATCTGATTGTCGCCATCATACTCAAGGTAAGCGAAGTTTCTATGATCCGGGTGCCAGGGAGTGACCAGTTGCATGAACAACCCAATAGCGGCCGAGGCGAGAAGCCCATTGCGCCAGATGACCTGAGGTTTTCCGCCGACAGCGCCGTATCGTTGAGCCTCTTCGGCAAGCAAGTCGTCCGTCAGAAGCCCGGCGCAACGCAAGCATGGCTGGCCCGGCATCGAAAGGAAGATCTAGCCGCTGATGCTGAACTCACCCTGCTCTATGGCATGCACATCCATGCCGATATCGATGTAAGGTATCAGGAAACGTCGTGCGAAGCGCTCCAGTTGTTCACGCTTGGTCCAGCTATCGACGCAGCCGAAGAGGCATGTGCAACGACGAAGCTCGAGATGAGCTTCCTGCCAGTGGCCGATCACAGGGGTTACCTGCGCTTTCGGGTTAGTGGCCTTTATGACCCGTTCCGCCACAACTGTTTTGGGTGTGCCTGCCGCGACATCGGCATCGGTCGCACCGACCAGGCGGTTGAGGTTGCTATCCTCGACATGATCGGGGTCGACCGGCACCAAGGTTCCGATGCCGATATAGGACAATTGCTGGACGATGTGGGAGCCGCCCCCGCCGAGGCCGGCAAATCCGACGATGGAATCACGCAAGATGCGCTCGGAATCGGTAATTATATGAAATTCTACGCCGCGTTCACGATCGTTAGAGAACGGACTCTTTACGGCACCCCCCCTTGATATTTAATATCAATCATCCAACATGCGTTGAATGATTGATGAAAAAAACGCGTCCGATGCTTTTGTGGCTCTCGGCCATCCTGTCCGACTCCGCCTACTCCGCCTCCTTATTCCAAGCGGCGCAATCGGCATGACAGCGGGCGACATCGCCACCCATCTCGACATTCCAGGTACCGCAATGTCGTTTCACCTCAACCGAATGAAACAGACTGGCCTGATCCACGCGAGACGCGAAGGGAGGCATTTGTTCTACGCTGCCAACTATGCGGCAATTACAGCAATCACCGAATTCCTCACTGAGGATTGCTGCGGCTTAGCACCTGGCGGGTGTCTGCCCGGATGCAGTGGCAACCGCCGACCTTCCAGATCTCCGGTTGCTGAGGGTTCGCAGTCAATAACCCACGAGAAAATCAAATCATGATTCAAAGGGACTCAATGACACAAAGAGAATGGGGTAAAGCCATTGCCCTCGGCCTGATCAATGGCATTTTGCTCGCCGTTATCATGGTCACGCTCAAAAAGTCGGGATTGTCCCCGATGCCTGCGCCGCTCGGCCTGGCTTTCGCCGATACGATATCCGGACGTCACTTACCGCTGCCGATCGGGCTTCTTTTCCATCTTGCCTACGTCACGTTCTGGTCGGTTGTCTTCGTGGCGCTGTTCCGGCCGCACCTCACCTTTGCCAGGGCGGCAATGCTGGCAGCCGGTTTGTGGATCTTCGCGTTGATCGTCTTCGTTCCGATCGTTGGCTGGGGCATGCTCGGGCTCAAGGTCGGGCCGCAGATCATTTTGGGCCTCTTCATCACGCATTCTTTGTTCTGCATATTTGTCTGGGGACTTTGCCGGGTCTTTTTCCCGCAACCGGGACATCACGCAACGGGCATTTCAGGACAAACCTGAAGTAATAAAATCAGTTTGTTCGAGCAACGCAAAAGTTTTTCCATGATTTCCCGCATTTCACGCGACACACTCCGCCGGATGATGGAACGAGGCGATGATTTCATCCTGATCGACACCCTGCCGACAACGATCTTCCGCAAATCCCATTTACCGGGTGCAATCAACATCGTATCCGACGATATCGTTACCGCCGCTCCTCGGCAGATTCGCGATCGAGAGGCAACAATCGTTGTGTATTGTGCCAATGGACCATGCCGGCGCTCTGATCTTGCAGCCGAGCGTTTGGTCGAACTCGGTTATCGTAACGTACTCGATTACCACGAAGGCAAGGCTGATTGGATTGAATCCGGATTGCCCGTCGAGACTGCATGAGAACGCGCGGTATCCTTTACAAGCAAGGCACTTTTCCGGACCAGAGAGGTGGCTGGCCAAATGAGTAAACTTGTCATTTTTGGTTTGCTCACGCTCGCCGCATGTCTGGAAGTCGGTGGCGATGCGCTGGCTCGTTCCGGGTTACACGGCCAGGGCATGACCCGATATCTTCTATTCTTCGCAAGCGCACTCACGCTATTGGTTTACGGGGTCACCGTAAATCTCGGGCCATGGGATTTCGGTCGTGTTCTCGGCGTCTACGTCGCCCTTTTCTTCATCGTTGCACAGATCGTAGATCGTCTCGTCTACGGCATCACACCGTCCATCCCGACCCTGGTAGGTGGCACGCTGATTGTATCAGGCGGTCTCGTGCTCGCTCTGTTTCAAGGATAGAGACGTGGGATCAGATGTGAATTTCACTGGTGGTTTCGGGAGCATAGCGCTGACGATCGCTGGACAGGGTGTCGATCAATGGACAGGCAGTGTCGTCGCCCTGCACGCAACGCGTGACGAGCGCGTTGAGCACCGTTTGCATCGTCGTCAGATCGGAGATTTTCGCCGCAATGTCGTCGAGGTGGCGCAGAGCGATCGATTGCACCTTCTCACAGGTGCCCCCATTCCCTTCCGCGAGTGCGAGCAGACCGCGCACTTCGCTGAGCGAAAAGCCGAGTTCCCGCGCCCGGCGGATAAAGGTAATCCGCGCGACATCCCGATTGTCATAAACCCGCCGTCCATTTTCGGCGCGTCGTGCTCGCGGCAGAACGCCAGCCTTCTCATAGAACCTGATGGTCTCAATGCCACAACCGCTCCGCACCGCGACAATGCCAATCGGGACTTCGCGACCGGCCGGCGCCGCTGCCGATCCGAAATTCGACGAATACTTTTCTCCAGCGATCATCGAAATACCTCTTGCTCCTGTAGTTACTCCCGAACCTATATCCCGATATGTCGATCTGGCCAATGCCGTAGTCGTGCTGCGGATCGGTGATCCGAAAGCCGTATATACGAAAGGAAAGATGCATGGAGATGATATCGCTACGGGTTACCGGAATGACTTGTGAGCACTGCGCGCGGACCGCCGAGGCAGCGCTGAACCGGATGCCCGGCATCGATGCCTCAGTCTCCTATGATCGCGGTATCGCCGATATCCGGAACGATGCGGGTATCGAGATCGAGGCTCTGAGGACGGCGATAGGACAAAGCGGCTACGGACTGGAACCTCTGACCAAGCCGGTATCACTAGACCGTGTCAGCGATCCGGGCAGCGGTTTGCATGTCGCGATCATAGGCAGCGGCGGTGCGGCATTCGCTGCGGCCATCCGCGCAGTCGAGACCGGGGCGCGGGTGTCCCTGACCGAACGTGGTGCAGTGGTCGGCGGTACCTGCGTCAATGTCGGTTGTGTCCCCTCGAAGATCATGCTTCGGGCAGCAGAAATCCGCCATGAGCGCAGCCATCACCCGTTCGATGGGATCGCTCGCAGTCAAGAACCTGTAGACCGAAAGCCGTTGCTCGATCAGCTGCGCGGCCGCGTGGAGGCATTGCGCGCCGCCAAGTATGAGAAGATCATAGACAACAATCCGAATATCACACTGCTGCCCGGCGAGGCACGTTTCGCGGATGCGCACACCCTCACGATTACAGATCACGCCGGCGGGGTAACGCGGCTGGCGCCGGACCGCATCCTCATCGCGACCGGCGCATCACCTATGATTCCGCCGGTTCCGGGCCTGGCTGAGACACCATACTGGACCTCGACCGATGCGCTGTTCGCCGAAGAACTGTCCACTCGGCTTGTGGTGATCGGCTCGTCATTCGTGGCCCTCGAACTGGCTCAGGCGTATCGCCGCCTTGGCGTCGAGGTGACACTGCTAGCACGCAGCACGCTGCTCACGCGCGACGACCCAGAACTCGGCTCGGCACTACAGCAGGCATTCGAGGCTGAAGGCATCCGAGTGCTCAATGAGACGCAGGCTGAACGCATCAGTTATGACGCTGGTCGTTTCACCGTGGCATTCGGTGCCGAGCAGATCGAGGCGGAGCGGCTGCTGGTGGCGACCGGACGCCAGCCGAACACCGAAGGACTGGCCCTCGACAAGGCCGGGGTGACGACCGATCACAATGGTGCGATCGTCGTCGACGACCACCTGCGGACATCGGCCGCGAACATCTATGCGGCCGGCGACTGCAGCACGATGCCGCAGCTTGTCTATGTCGCCGCGGCGGCCGGTACGCGGGCTGCCATCAACATGATGGGCGGTGACGCCAGCCTCGACCTCTCGGTGGTTCCGGCAGTGGTCTTCACCGATCCATCGGTCGCAACTGTCGGACTCGACGAGGGGCAGGCGAGAACGGCCGGCATCGAAACCATCACGCGGCGCCTCGATCTGGAAAACGTCCCGCGCGCGCTCGCCAATTTCGACACAAGGGGTTTCGTGAAGCTCGTCGCCGAAGCCGGCACTGGCCGGCTGATCGGCGCGCAAATTCTTGCCCACAACGCTGGAGAGATGATCCAGACCGCGGCGCTAGCCATTCGATATCGAATGACCGTGCAAGAACTCGGCGATACGTTGTTCCCGTATCTCGTGATGGCAGAGGGCATCAAGCTCGCAGCCCAGACTTTCACCAAGGACATATCGCAGCTCTCCTGCTGCGCCGGTTAACTATCGCATCAAACAAGGATTTTCTCATGATCAAACCTCTGATTTCGAACCACGTCCTCCCGCGTCGAATGGCGCTCGTCGCCGGACTACTCGCCTTGCCAGCAATGGCCCTCGCCTCGCCCTCCGGCGTGATGGGGCCGAAGAATGGGCCGCGCGCAGCAGATCAACCGGCGCCGGCCGCATCGTTCACCACCGATGGCAAGACCTTTACGCTGGATACATTCAACGGGCATCCGGTCATGCTCTGGCAGGTCGCCACCTGGTGCGGCAGCTGCCGGGCAGGGTTGCGCACCTTCGCGCACGAGAAGGCGCTGATCGATAAATCGAATATCCGGGTAATTGTTCTGCGCGACTACAAAAATGGCGGCTATCCGGGCATTGGCATCAAAAAATTTGCGGAGCAGACGGCGCCGAGCCTCATACACGACCCCCATTTCGTCTTCGGCGATGATACCAAGGCGCTCTATACGCTCTACAATCCGCATCATTATGTCGATGTCTACGATCTGATCGGCGCGGACGGCAAAATCAAGACCGTCTCGTCCACACCTTCGGCCACTTTCGGCAAGATCAAAGCTTTCATCGCGTCGGAACCAAAATCATGATGGCTGCAACGATCCAGAATATCGTCAAGATGCCGGTTGCGATCCGGTTTGCGCTCGCGGATCGGCGAGCGCGGGTCTGGGGCGCGGCGACCTTCCTGATTGGTCTTGGCTTCTATCTGCTGGTTCTGCCAGCAACGGATACAGGCGGCGCGATCGGACTGGTCTCACTGCGTTTTCTCACCTTGGGCGAGGTTGGTCTTGCTCTGATCATGGCAACCTTGCTCGGCCTGACGACCGCGCTCGGAATCTACGGGCTGAGGCAGGGAGCTCCCGCTACATCCGGCAAGACGATTTTGGGCGCGATTGTCGCGATTGTACCCACGCTTCTGTGCTGCTCGCCAATCCTGCCCCTAGGAATCGCGGCGATCGCATCGGTGGTGCCGGCGGCAGGGACGCTGGGCCTGCCGATCCAAGGTTTCATCGCCACGCATGAAGCGTGGATCTATGCAATCGCAATCGCCTTCATGGCCTGGGGATTCTACGCCAACGCACGACGCGCACTTTACTGCGCATGCTGATGGATAAGCAAACCCTTGGAGTAGAGCACAAGACTCGCTTCCTGGAGCAGTCTGTTCTTTATAAGGCGATAAATCCCGGGTAGCAGCGGAGCAATGATCGGAGGGGGCGGACAACCGGCTCATCCCTCGACAGGTAACCCTGCGGCTTTCCACTCGGGATATCCGTCTTCCAGCCTGTATGCTTCGACGCCGTGCAAGCGTAGCATGGCAACGGCCTCGAATGAAAGAAGGCAATATGGCCCGCGGCAATAGGCGACCACCGTGTGATCCGTCGTCAACCCCCCAAGCGCAGCATCGAGTTGATCAAGCGGGATGTTGATCGCGCCTGGCAGGCGACCGAGCGCGAATTCATCCGCCGGGCGCACATCTAGTAGGGTCACAGTTCCAGCATGCAGCCGCTCGAGAAGCACCCCCCGCGGCACCGCTTCGAGCGCATCCCTGGAGTGGAAATACGTCTTCATGATCCGCTCGATCTCGGCGACATTACGCTCGCCCACCCGACTTAATGCCGCGAGCAGGGCAATCACTTCGGTTTCGCAAATCAGGCTGTAGAGCATCCGCTTGCCCGCGCGCCGCGGTTCCGCGAGGCGCGCGCGGCGCAATACCTGTAGGTGCCGCGAAGTGTTTGCAACGGAGAGGCCGGTGCGGACGGCAAGATCTTCCACGCAGCGCTCGCCCTGCGCAATCAATTCGAGAATTTCGAGACGATGCGAATGCGCGAGCGCCGCCGCAACCTCGGCGAGGTGGGAGAAAATCCGCTGCTTCGGTCCATTGCTTGACACTAGCCACCATATATTCAATTAATATCGATAGTAATAGACTTTTGGAAGGCGGCAAACAAGATCGCGCCCGAGCCAACAAAATATGCCGCCAAAATGGAGGAAATCACGATGATTCTGCGCCAATTCTTACACGCCGAGCCGACCGCCGCATCCTATCTGCTCGGCTGCGTCGGCAAGGGCGTCGGCGTAGTGGTCGACCCGCTCTTCCCGATCGAACCCTATCTCGATGCCGCGGCAGCCGCCGGCACGCCAATCTCACTTGTGATCGATACGCATCTCCATGCCGATCATCGCTCCGCCGGTCGCGCGCTGGCCGAAGCGGCCGGAGCCGAATACGCGCTCCACGCATCCGCCGATGCCAGCTACGCCTACAGACGCCTTGTCGATGGCGAACAGATCGAGCTCGGCAACGTGGTGCTCGATATTCTACATACGCCGGGGCACACGCCAGAGCATCTTTGTCTTCTGGTCACTGACCGGACGCGCGCGGATGAGCCATGGTGTCTCCTTGGCGGCCATACGCTCATGGTCGGCGATGTCGGTCGTACCGAGTTGGCGGCGGATGCCGCGACCGGTGCACGCGCCCTGTTCGCCAGCCTGGTCCGGCTGAAGGCGCTGCCTGACTACGTCGAAGTCCTGCCCGGCGCCCTGGCCGGCTCGGTCTGCGGCCGGGGGCTGTCCGGCAAACCTGGCTCGACCATCGGGTTCGAGCGGCGGCACAATGCCGCGTTGCAGATCGACGATCAGGACACGTTCGTCGCGTTCATGCTCCAGAACATCCCTCCCGCGCCGCCGCAGGCTGTCGAGTTGCGCACTTGGAATGCCGGGACACTGCCGAAGCACGCGGCCTGACCCCGGTGGTCGTGCCTGTGGCCTCGCGGTTGGAACGTGGCATCGCCGCCAATCGCGGTCAGTTTGCCCTGCAGGCATTGCAAGTTTTTTTTGTCGGTTTGGTGATCGGCATGGAGCGCGCCGTGTTGCCGGACGTGGCACGGAATTTCGGGGTGGCGCCGGAGGCGTTCCTGTTCCTCGCGAGTTTTGTTCTGTCATTCGGCCTGGTGAAGGGCGCGCTCAACCTTGTCGCTGGCGGGCTTGCCGACCGGTTTGGCCGCAAACCGGTGCTGGTCGCCGGCTGGATCGCCGCGATCCCGGTCCCCTTGCTGATCTATGTCGCGCCGAACTGGTGGTGGATCGTCGCGGCAAACGTGTTCCTCGGCATCAGCCAGGGCTTCACCTGGACGATGACGGTAACCAGCCAGATCGACCTCGCCGGCAGCCATCAGCGCGGCCTCGCGGTCGGAATCAACGAGGCAACCGGCTATGTCGCCGTCGGCCTCGCTGGGTTCGGCGCTGCGGTGCTAGCGCACGGCATCGGCGTGCGGCCGGCGCTGCTCATCTTCGGCCTCGGGACCATCATCGCGGCACTAGCGACGCTCACCCGCGTGCGCGACACGCTTGCCTGGGTGAAGGCCGAACATGCCGAGGCCCAGGGCCATGCACCGCCTGACCAAATAGAGGGGTTCGGCTCGATTTTCCTGCGCATCTCGTTCCGCGACCGGGCGGGGCGAGCGATCTGCCAGGGCGGCATTGTCAACAAGATCGCCGATACGCTGGTCTGGGTAATGTTCCCGGTATTCTTCAGGCGCCATGGCGCGGGTCTGGTAGAGATCGGCTGGCTGACCGGCATTTATGCGATGGTCTGGGGCCTCTCGCAGCTCTGGACCGGGCATCTCGGTGACCGGATCGGGCGGCGCAGGCCGGTTGTGGCCGGGTTTTTCCTACTGGCCGCGGGAATCGCTCTCACTGCGATCGGGCGTGGCCCCATGCTTTGGCTGCCAGCCACCGCGATCATGGGCATCGGGATGGCGCTGCTCTATCCCAACTTGATCGCTGCAATGTCGGACATGACCCCGCCTCTGTCGCGCGGCAAGGCTTTGGGCACCTATCGCTACTGGCGCGACACCGGTTACGCGATCGGCGCGCTTTTGCTCGGCGGTATTGCGCAACTCGCCGATGAGGTGCGGCCGGCGATGTGGTTGACTGCAGCGCTCGTCGTTATCTCGGGACTATGGATCGCAAAGGATGTCCGACTTGTTCGACCACACCATCAAAAATCCTGATCCAGACAGGTGCCGCATCCAGCGTGGCTGGATCGCCATCGCCCTGCTTGCCAGTATCAGCACTGCCTCGAACGCGGATGCCGCAACCATTTCCCACCGCAATCCGAAATCGGGTCTCATGAGCTGGACAAATGTGAAGGACGGTTTCAGCCTTTCCCTGCAGCAACTGACGCCGGATAACGTGCGTGCGATCTACGAGGGCATGGGCGCATCGTCGGCAAATGTCGATCGGATTGCGAAATATTGCGTGTTTGGCACCGATGCGCGCAACAATGCTAAATCGTCAATCACATACAATGTCGCCACGTGGCGAGCAGTGACCGCCGGTCACGCCCGACATCGACTGCGCAGCAAACGTGGCTGGCAGCGCATCTGGAGCGCGGAAGGAGTCGATTACGGATTTACGATTTTCCCTGCCCAGCAGACGTTCCAGCCCGGCGACTGGGGCGAAGGTTTCACCACGATCAAACTCAAATCCGGCACGCGTTTCAACCTGATTTATCACTGGACCGACCATGGACACACCCACACAGCCACCCTCCGCCACTTGCAATGTGCCGACGGCAAATGAACTTATGCGATGGACACGCCGCGCAACGCTGATTGGACTTGGCGCTGCTGCGGCGGGAGCCGCACTTACAGGATCGGCACTTGCCGGCGTGAACGCCCCACTGACAGCTCTCGCGCCACGTCCACCCGCACCAGATTTCACACTACCCAGCGTCGCCGGTCCGACCTATTCGTTGAAACAATTTCGCGGCACTGTCGTGCTGGTGAATTTCTGGGCCACCTGGTGCCCGCCGTGCCGCGCCGAAATGCCGTCGATCGAGCGGCTGCATCAATCGATCAAAAACAAGGATCTTCAAATCCTGGCACTGGATCAAGGCGAGACGCAAAGCGTTGTCTTTGCGTACCTGGGTCAACTAACGCCGTCACCAACCTTTCCAATCCCTCACTCATCCCCTCATTACGTAGCCGGCATGGAATTGCCGAATATGCCGCTGCTGCGCAGCATTTCCGTGAACCGCCGCATCAGGGGCAGTAGCCGGTGCTTCGGCATGTTCGGGATCAATTCATAGAGCATGCACCCCTGACGGAACAACGAGTGTGAGCGGGTCTTCGAAGTGTTGGACTTGAGCTGTCGATCCATTCCCAGGCTCTCGCCTGCCGTCCCGAGCATGGTCAGCAGCGCCATCGCAAACGCGCTGATGAGCAGCAGCCGATCGCGCCGCTCTGGTTCGGCGATGCGGATCTCAGCCATCCCCATCCCAAAACGCAAATCCTTGACGTCCCTGAAGCTGGGTTCGATCGTCCAGCGCCGGGAATATTGCTTGATCAATGTCCCTGCAGACGCCACGGCGTCACTGCTCGCCAGGCACCACGGCTCCTTCATGTCACGCGCATGTACGCACACCACGGCACCGACCTGATAGGCGTGCGAGGCGGTGACGCGCGCACCACGCAGTTTGCGCGCCCGGCCCGATTTGCCGACCCAGTCCGCCGCGGTTCGCGTCTCGCCTGCGGCATCGGTGACATGGATGTTGCCGCGGAAGCGAATGATATAGGCAAAGCCAAGCTCCGTAAGATACGCGAACAGCTTGTGGTCACCGAAGCCGCGGTCGGCCAGGATGGTCACGCGGCAGCCGGGCGGGACAACCTCCGACAGGCGGCGCAGGCAAGTATCCTCGATGGCGTTGCGCTGATCTTTCAATTCCTCTTTCCACATCGACAGCCACAACAGAGGCATCGCCCGGCCATGCTTGCTCACCAGGTTGAGCGCCAACGTTGCCTGATCGTCGCCGTCGAAATCCGTCCAGTCCATGGCAACGACGATGTCGGTCTGCGAACCCACCAGATGCGGTACCCAACGGGCGAAGCTTTCCCAGACGTCGATACTCTCGTTACTGAGCATGCGATCAACCTGCTTGATCGCGTGCTTGGTCACCAGCCCGCGCGCCTGTGCCAACGCCTGACCGATCATCGCGACGGCGAGCGACGCGCCGGTCATCACGCCCAGTGTCGCAGCAGACAGGGAGTCAACGCGTTTGGCGTGGAGATCGTGGGCATACAACTCGTCAATGAATGCGCGGATGTCCTTCAACCGCCCACCATCACGCTTTTTCGATGCTGCAATTCCCATGATCCACCCTCATCCATGCATTCCAACGCTTGGTAGAGAATCGCAGCGAATCGGCGCAATACCTGGACCTATGGAAAATGGGGGGATTCCTGAGTTCCAATCCTCCTCGATCAACATAGTAAAGTGGCAGATGCGTTTCACGTCGCGGGTATTCCAACCACGTTCCTCATCGATAAAATGGGGCGTATTGCCTATAAAGCGGTTGGCGGGAGGAATTATGCAGATTCTGACATCCGCTCGATTATTGAAAAATTGATCGCAGCCTGAATAATGACGCGCTATCCACTAGCTACCTTATGCACCGACAATAAACCGCTTCCACATTAACTTTGGACATCTCATTCATCCAAGCTTTCCGTTCTCGAAATGCAAGGGGCTTGTGCATGCATGGCTGATGGATAAGCGACCATCTGGCATAGAATGTCCGCTTTTGGGGGAGGCTAAAACGTCCTCCTATGGCCGGGATGCAGCGCAAAGCTGCCGTTCAATTGGTCTGCCCTATACGGCAGCCTGCCTGTAAATTCGCTTGCAATAACGACCCCCTGAGGGGCGAAAATCGCGTCCAATTTCGACCCCTCTGACGTTTGATGTCAGCACCCTCCTTAACGCTCGCAGCGGGCGTGAGGAGGCTAATGGGGGATGATCGCAGTGGATCGGATTGGTGAGATACGGCGGGCTTATTTTGATGAGCGTCTGTCGATCAAAGAGATTGTGCGCCGGCTATCGGTATCGCGGTCGACGGTGCGCAAGGTGGTACGAAGTTCGGCGACCGCATTTCGCTATGAGCGTGACAAGCAGCCCGCGCCGAAGCTGGGCGAGTGGGTCAAGGGGCTGACGGAGATCCTGGAGCGGGAGGCCGAGCTCCCACGACGGGAGCGGCGATCGACGCAACGCCTGTTCGAGGAACTGAGGGGGTGTGGCTACGAGGGGGCGCATGACAGCGTGCACCGTTTTGCCAAGGCGTGGCGGCGTGAGCACACGCTGGTTCCGGTGCGGGCCTATGTGCCGCTGAGCTTTGCCCCGGGCGAAGCCTACCAGTTCGACTGGAGCCACGAGGTGATCACGCTGCAAGGACTGCCTGTGACGGTCAAGGCGGCCCACATGAAGCTGTCCCATAGTCGGATGCCGTTTGTACAGGTGTATCACCGCGAGACCCAGGAGATGGTCTTCGATGCGCACGACAAGGGATTTGCCTTTTTCGGTGGGGGCTGCCGGCGCGGAATCTACGACAACATGAAGACTGCAGTGGAGGCGATCTTCCTGGGTAAGCAGCGCCGCTACAATCAGCGATTTCTGCAGATGTGCTCGCATCATCTGGTCGAGCCGGTGGCCTGTACGCCGGCGTCAGGCTGGGAAAAGGGTCAGGTCGAGAATCAAGTCGGCAATCTGCGGGATCAGTTGTTCCTGCCCAAGCCGCGGGTCAGCAGCCTCGTCGAGCTGAATGACCGGTTGGTGGATGAATGCATTGCCTATGCGAAGCGGATGGAACACCCTGAATTCAAGGGTCGCACAATCTGGGAGGTGTTCCAGGACGAGCAGGTGTTGGCGGCGGTGAGAATCCGCGCATAAACGGCGCGGGGCGCTTGGAGCGGCAATAATTGCCTTGTGCGGCACCCGGTAGTCGGGTTGCGCTTCCTGCACTGGTTTCGATGGCTCCCGAGGGATTTCGTGGTTGTGTGGACGGCGCGGTGGGTGAGGTGACGCGCTGTCAGGTGCTGGGGTAGGTTTGCCGCTATTGAGGGGCAAGCACGGCGCCGATCTCGACTTGGCGGTTCTGCTCGACGCCGTGCCCCGCACGGTGCCGGAGCACGCATGCAAGGCCAGTATTTCCGCAATCATAATCAGCGTCTACAGGGGAATTGTGACTGTGACGGTGCGGCCCCGATATCGGCCCGGATGTTTTTATGTGCAGCCTGCCGCGTGCAGGTGGTGGTGTGTCGGTCTTGTGATCGCGGCCAGATTTATTGTGCGGGAGAATGCGCCCTCCTGGCGCGTTGTTTGGCGCAACGCGCCGCCGCTCAACGTTACCAAACCAGCCGACGTGGGCGATTTACTCATGCAGCCCGGGCACGCCGATATCGGGCTCGATGCAAAAACGTGACGCATCAGGGTTCACTGCCAGCTCGATCTGGTGATCTGCTGGCGTCGAACTCGCCAGCGAGTGCGAGCGGCGCAACGCCTCAGGCAGTCTGCGTCCAGCGATCCGTTGCGCACTGCCACTGGTGCGGGCAGCGATGCTCTGGGCTGGTCCGCCAAGGTTTCCTGCGCCGCCGCGGTCCCGTGCGAGATGTGATGCCATCCCGCGGGAGATCTGGACATGGTGATACCGGCTGACATCGAGGCACAGATCCTCCGCTACTATCATGCCGAGAGATGGACCATCGGCACGATCGCCCAACAATTGCATATTCATCATAGCGTGGTGCGCCGAGTTCTGGGGCAAGCTGGTCTTCCCAGGATTGGTTCACCGGCCCGCGCGTCGCGGATCGATCCCTATCTGCCGTTCATTCACCAGACCCTGGAGACGTTTCCCAGCCTGACCGCGAGCAGGCTTTATGCGATGGTCTGCGAGCGCGGTTATCGCGGCAGTCCTGACCATTTCCGCCACATCATCGCCTGCCACCGACCCCGGGCAAAAGTCGAGGCCTATTTGCGCCTGCGGACGCTGCCCGGCGAACAAGCGCAGGTGGATTGGGGCCATTTTGGCCACCTCGAGATCGGGCGCGCGCGGCGACCGCTGATGGCCTTCGTCATGGTGCTGAGTTATTCGCGCCAGATATTCCTGCGTTTCTATCCGGACGCGCGGATGGAGAACTTTCTGCGCGGCCACGTTGGGGCCTTTTCTGCCTGGGGCGGGGTTCCTCGTGTTTTGCTCTACGACAACCTTAAAAGTGCGGTTCTGGAACGGCGCGGTGATGCCATCCGCTTCCATCCCACCTTGCTGGGTTTTGCCGGGCATTACCGCTATGAGCCGCGCCCCGTGGCGATCGCCCGCGGCAACGAGAAGGGGCGGGTCGAGCGGGCGATCCGCTACGTCCGCGATAGTTTTTTCGCCGCGCGCCGCTTCACCGATCTTGCCGATCTCAATACCCAGGCCGATGCTTGGTGCAACGGCCCGGCTGCCGACCGCCGCTGCCCCGAGGAATCACTGCGCAGCGTCCGCGAGGTCTTCGCCGAGGAAGCCAAGCGGTTGCTCGCGTTACCCGACAACCCGGCACCTCTGCTCGAGCAGGTGGCGGTCAGGGTCGGCAAGATGCCCTATGTCCGCTTCGACCTGAACGATTACTCGGTTCCCCACGATCATGTCCGGCGCGGGTTGACCATCCTCGCCGATCCGCAAGAGGTACGAATCGTCGATGGTAGCGCAGTGATTGCCCTCCATCCGCGCTGTTACGACAAGGGTGCGCAGATCGAGGAGCCGGCCCATGTTCAGGCTCTGGTCGATCAGAAACGCTCGGCCCGCAAGCATCGCGCGACCGATCGTCTGGTGCGGGCGGCACCTGCCAGTCAGACCTTGCTGATGCGCGCCGCCGAGCGCGGCGAAAATCTCGGCGCCATCACCGCCACCTTGCTGCGGTTGCTCGATCGCTATGGGGCGGGTGAACTGCAAGCCAGTATTTGCGAAGCGCTGACTCGCAACGTTCCTCATCCCAATGCCGTCCGCCTCGCTCTCGATCGGCGGCGCGAGGAACGGGGCGCTGCGCCGCCGGTCGCTGCCGGACTGCCCGCCCATGTTCAGGCCCGCGATCGACCGGTCAAACCGCATGCCCTCGAAACATACGACCAGATCAAGGATTGTTCCGATGACAACAACTGAACCTGAAGCCCTGCGGGCCCGCGCCGAGGCACTGCACCTGCATGGCCTGATCGCACATTGGCCCGAGGTTGCAACCCAAACCTGGTTACCCCCGCTGCTTGCCTGGGAGGAACAAGAGCGATCCTGCCGCAGCCTGGAGCGCCGGCTGAAGACCGCCCACATCGGCCGCTTCAAGCCGCTTTGCGACTTCGACTGGTCCTGGCCAAAGCGATGCGATCGCGCCGCCATCGATGCCCTCATGGCGCTCGACTTCCTCGCCGACGCCTCCAACATCGTCTTCGTCGGCCCAAATGGCATCGGCAAGTCGACGTTGGCCCAGAATATTGCACACCAAACGTTGATCGCGGGGCATACCGTGCTGTTCACCAGCGCCGGCCAGATGCTCGGCGACCTCGCCGCACTCGATAGTGATTCCGCTCTGCGCCGTCGGCTCCGCCACTACGCCCGCCCTCAACTCTTGGTCATCGATGAGGTCGGTTACCTGGCCTACTCCAACCGTCATGCCGATCTCATGTTCGAGCTGATCTCACGGCGGTATCAGAACAAGAGTACCATCGTCACCACCAATCGACCGTTCGCTGAGTGGCGCGAGGTCTTCCCCAACGCGGCCTGCGTCGTGTCCCTGGTTGATCGCCTGATCCATAACGCCGAAATCATCGCGCTCGACGGCGAGTCCTACCGCCTCAAGGAAGCGCGCGAACGGGCGGATCAGCGCGCCGGCCAGCGCCGCGCCCGCAATGCAAAATCATGACAAAATCCCGAAAGGGCCGTGCAAAGAATCCGGCGCACTTGCAACCAATTATCCTCGAAATCCCGATCCACTGGACGCCAGATCAGGCCCTTGCGATCTTCGAGCTACTCGACGATCTGAGAGAAAAAATCTGGGTCCGTTATAATTGCCAGATTCAGCGCATGATGCGCGAGCAACACCAAGCTGATCATTTCGAGGATATCGCCCCAATCGGCGGACCACCTCAGGTCTTCTGATCAACCGCCTCCGCGCCTTGGTGTGACGACCCCCCAGGCCGATTGCACACCGCCTCCGCGCTTCTCTTCAGCAACCATCCTGTGGTTCGACTAAAGCGGCCATCCTGTCGTCCCGACCTGCATACCAAAACACCGTCGCGCGCAGTGGCGGTCAAGGATGGCCGGAGGCCACCGCGCTCTTGCGCGGCGCGCAGCGTCCTTGACGGCCGCGAGCACGGCGGAACCATCAAAGCAGAAGGGCAGCACATCACCACCGCTCCATCAGGATCAGGCCGCCTTCGAAATCAGCCGATATATCTTCCCGCGCCGTTTATGCGCGGATTCTCACCGCCGCCAACAGCAGGCCAGCCTGGTAGTATCGCGCGGCCCCTATGACGGTTTTGCCGAGAAAGTGGTGCGCGCCAGTACGACCTGCCTGATCATGGCGGATCATAATCGCTACAGCGTCGATGCGCGTGCCGCCGGGCGGATGGTGCAGATTCGCTCGCATGCCAACCGCATCGTCGTGCTGTTGGATGACGATGTCGTTGCTGATCATCCGCGCGACTTCCGGCGTGGCGAAGTGATCTACGATCCTTGGCACTACCTGCCGATCCTGGTGAGAAAGCCTGGCGCCTTGCGGAATGGGGCACCCTTCAAGGATTGGGATCTACCCCCGGGCCTTGCGGCCGCCCAGGCAAAGTTGAGGCAGTACGCCGATGGTGATCGACAATTCGTCAAAATCCTCTGCGCGGTGGTGGATCACGGTCTTGTCGCGGTCGAGGCCGCCTGCGCAGAGGCGCTCGAAGCAGGCATTGCCAGCGGTGACGTGATCCTTGCCGTTTTGGCCCGCCAACTTCAGCCCCCCACACCGCCGAGCATGACCATTCCCGACGGGCTGCGCCTGAAGGTCGAACCGACGGCCGATTGTGCGCGCTATGACAGCCTCAGGCGTGCCGCCTGATGGAGCGCCATGATATTCTCCAGGCGATGGCCGAGCTCAAGCTGCACGGCATGCGCGCGAGCTTTGACGAGATCGCCGGCAAAGGTGTGGCGCGACGCGACGAGTTCTACGATCTGATCGCCAGCCTGATCCGCGCTGAACGGATCTTCCGCCAGGCACGATCGGTCAGCTACCGGATCAGCAGCGCCAAATTCCCGGGGCTCAAGGACTTCGACAGCTTTACCTTCAAGGGCACGCCGATCGATGAAGGGCTTGTGCGTGAACTGGCCACCGGCAGCTTCCTCGATGCCAGGCGGAACGGGATTTTTGTTGGCGGAACCGGCACCGGAAAGACCCATCTCTGCATCGCAATTGCAGCCACGGTCATCAGGGCCAGAGCGCGAGGCCGGTTCTACAACCTCATCGATCTGGTCAATCAACTCGAGCAGGAAAAAGCCGCCGGTCGGAGCGGGTGTCTGGTCGAAAAGCTTCTCCGCCATGATCTGATCGTCATTGATGAGCTCGGCTATATGCCGTTCAGCCAGACCGCCGGGCAACTGCTGTTCCACCTGATCAGCAAACTCTACGAAAACACCTCGCTGCTGATCACCACCAATCTCGCCTTTGCCGAATGGCCGAAAATCTTTGGCGACGCCAAGATGACCACCGCCATGTTGGATCGCCTGACCCACCATTGCGATATCATCGAGACCGGCAACGAAAGCTGGCGCTTCAAAAACCGAAGCTGATCAAGAAAACCCTCCCCCAGACCCCCACCCGGCTTATCCACGTGGGTGCACAGGGACCCCCCGCGCGCCGCTGCGTCAGCCTCTCGTCGGGCACTCCGCGGCGCGCGGGTCCCCCCTATGCACTACGTGGATAAGCCCCCGCCGCTAACGCTGTTTCTAACGCCCAAAGGGGTCGGAATTGGACGCGAAAAGGGGGTCGCGTTTGAACGCGATTTGACAGCCTGCCGAATCCAAGGCGCGCTGCTGAATCGCAAGGCCATGATCGATCGTCCTGACGCCGGCATAGTCACGAATGGTCACAAAGTGTCTCATACGATTCTAGACGTCTTCACGTTATCGTTTCAAAATACTAAAAACCACCCTATTAACGCGAAAAAACTGTCTCAACTAACCGTTCCTCTGGGGTATACCTCAAAAACTCGCTGGGTCAGCGACGGTCGCGAGGGGTGACGCCAACTGCGTATAACTTGGCGAGGCCGGCGATCGTCATGTTTTCAGCTATGGCATCGTGAGGGATGAGAACATAGTTCCACGGTTTACCGTTAAAACTCGCGGCATGTTCGGTCGCCCGCCGGCACCACTCTACTGCAACATCCCGTTTGGCAATCACATCCTGCATGCCCATCTGGTTCTTATCTTTGGGCTCAATCATGAAAATGCGCGTATCCGTCTCGGCGACGAAATCCGGCTGGTATTCTAGATCTTCAATGCCGCTTCGATAGAAAAGCTGAAACTGACCCTTCGCCGGCTTAAACCATTTGAGTGACTCACGTTCCAACACAACGGCGAGCTTACGCTCCGCATCCGACTGGAATTTCTGCGTGGGGTAGAGGCAGCGAGAGAATCCACCGAAAAGGTAGCGCGACATTTTAGTCTTGTCGGACGGCGAGATGCGGAAATCGAGCGGCGCTTCGTCAGCAGCGGTCGTGTATGCGCTGCTGCGAAGCTCAGTGAACCCTCGCGTGATCACAACGTCGTACGCGACCTGCGTGTCCTGCCAGAAGTGCTTCTGCATCTGGACATGGACGAAGCTGGCGATCTCCTTCTGATGGAGCCGCAGCACCTTCCGCGCATCTTCTTCGGAGAGATATGAAAGAAAGTGACGAATAACCTGCTCGGCCAGATCGTAGAGTAGGTCAGCGTGTTCGTCGTAGGCGACGTCGTCAAAGTCGATGAGGCCGCTGACCACGTAATCTTCAAGACGCTGTTCATCGATCGCCCCAGCACAGACGCCGATCCGATCGATTTGGCCAGTCCGCAGATGGGCCGCCCAGAGGGTTTCATTCGGCGCCTCATACCTCATACGTACGAGATCAAGGGTGAACGGCCGGAACCCCGACTTCACCTCGCCTTTAGGAACGACGAGGATACGTGGGATGTCGATCGTCTGCTGGACCACCATTTCGGCGGTCTTCGCAACGATGGCGGCCAGATCGGGCTGGGTTGAGATTCCATCGAGCTCCATCTGCGCAGGCCGGTATTGGCTCTCGACCTCGCGGAGCAGTGCTGCCTGAACCTCCGGCCTTTGCAGATGGCCGACGCTCGGCAACCGAGACGGCTGCGTCTCGAACTTCCGGATAACGTCGTATGCGATCTTGGCAATTTTCTGTTCATCGGCGTTGAAAACCGACTGCGCCTCGTGGAAGCCGCTTGCCGCAGAAGGCGCGGCGCCGTCAGACTGGAGCCCCAGTTTAGACGCGAGCTGCGGTTGCGAGACGACGGTGACGGTCTTCTGCTGAAGCTGTTCGTTCGAGAGGATCACCTGTTGCAATCGGATTGCCGAGTCAGGCTTCTTCGCCTCGTCGACGATTTCCTGGAAGCGATCGTGCGCCACGATGTTCAGCCGGTCCACGGCCGTCACGCCCGTGCGCTTGCCATAGGGCAGTCGAAGGCCACGCCCGATCGACTGCTCGATGAGCGTGCGGGCGTTCGCGGCACGCAGCGGCACGATCGTATAGAGGTTGGTGACGTCCCAGCCTTCCTTCAGCATGTTGACGTGGATCACGATCTCCGTCGGCTCGTCGGTATGCTCGACCTTAAGCAGACGTTCGATCGTCTCTTCCTCCTTCACGCTGGAATCGACCTGGATGACCTTGTCCTTGTATCGGCCCTCAAAAAAGGTATCGGATTTGATAAGCTGCATCAGATCGGCGGCATGTGTCGTGTCGCGGGCAATGACCAGCATGAACGGCTTGACGATGCGTTCGCCAACCTGGCGTGCATAGGTTTCCAGCTCAACCTTGACGCTCTCGTGCAAGCGTACCCCGTCTTCGAGCTTGATCTGCTGGATCGACTGCGGCGATTTTCCAATTGGGGAGAAGTTCTCCCGTGTGACAACCGCCGGCTCCTTGACGAAGCCATCGGCCATCGCCTTCCCAAGCGGATAGTCGAAGATCACGTTCTGAAACGGGACCGGCCCGCGCGATGTCTCGACGAAGGGCGTGGCCGTCAGTTCGAGGCCGATGACCGGCTTGAGCTCATTGATGGCGCGGATGCCGGCCGATGCGCGATAGCGGTGCGATTCGTCCATGATCAGCACGAGGTCATCGAGGCCGGCGAGATATTCGAAATAGCTCTCGCCGATTTCCTCCTTGAAGCTGCGGATTTTGGGCGACCGCCCACCGCGGACCTCAGAGTTGATCTTTGAGATGTTGAAGATGTTGATCGTCACCGGGAACAGATTGCCGCCGCTCGCAATCTGCCGCTCATAGTTCTCGCCTGTGGTGATGACCGGCGGTGAGATGGCGAATTCGGAAATGCCCTTCAGGACGTATTTCGGCGTGTTCTGCGTGAAGTCGGTGATGAGTTTGTTGTAGATCGTCAGGTTTGGGGCCAGCACGAAGAAGTTGTTCAGCCCGTGCGCAAGATGCAGGTAGGCGATGAACGCGCCCATCAAGCGGGTCTTGCCGACACCGGTGGCGAGGGCGAAGCAAAGGCTTGGAAATTCTCGCTCAAAGTCAGCGACGGTTGGGAACTCACTGCGAATGGCGGCCACAGCCGCAGCCAAGTCGCCACCCTTCTTCGGCGGGACGATCTCAGAAATGCGGTCGAGGATTTCGAGCGAACGTCGCTGTGGCGGACGAAGGCTCAGGCGGCCTGCGATAGCGTTGACATGACGGTTCATCACTTGCCCCCCTCTGATCCGAACAGGTCGGCCTGGCGCTTGGAGAGGCCAACCGACGCTGCCCCCCCGTCATCTTCCATTGCGACGAACTTTGGCGGAGCTTTCGGCAGGTTTTCGACGTTCAGGCTGTAGTCGTCATGGCCCCACTCGCAACGGCTTCTCACGTGGTTTGGAATCTTCTTGACCGTGAGATTTGGAAAGGCGGCTGACGTGCCTCGGAACGCTGAGCAAAGGACAAGTAGGGACCGGTCAGGGCCAACATCGTCGCTCAGATGGGCGAGCTGCTCTTGGCCAAGCGTCTGGGTTGTTACGTAAATAAAGTCGCGATCAGTCGACGCCCCTTGCTGCCAATACACGCTGTCGCTCGGTGAGTAGGTGAAACCCTCCAGCTTACAAAGGGCCTCAGCTAGCATTTCGGCGTTGTAAGAATTGCTTATTACATCGCGACCAAAGCGATCCTTCTCAAGCAATGAAGGCGCGAGCTTAAAATAGCGGAACCCACCACCGCCCTGCCATCCTACCGCTGCTGTGATTCCGCCTAAATCTTGGCCATCGATAACCTTCTTCAAACGCGGCATGATATGAGTGTGGCAGTGCTCGCCCAGTTCGACCATGATCCACCGACGTCCCATTTTGTGGGCGACAGCGCCAGTCGTTCCTGAACCAGCAAATGAGTCAAAAACTATATCACCGGGCCAAGTAGCAATTTGAAGTATTCTTTTAATTAGCCTCTCGGGTTTTGGTGTAGCAAAGACATTGTCGGCATTGAATTGTGCCGCCTCTCTCTTTGACTCCTGATTGTCACCAACTTCCTCACGAGGCCACCAAGTACGTGCAACAACCCCAGACTGCACCTCTGACAAAAACCGCTTCACGCGCGGCACATTTCCACCGTCACGTCCAAACCAAATGCGGTTTTCACGAACCATCTCATGAAAGCGTTCTTTGCTAGTGCCCCAGCACCTGCCTTGTGTTGGCATCAACCGACGGCCGGAGGGCGTCTCGATCTCGTAGATGTTTGGGCTTATTCCGGTCCGGGCAAACTGAGCTCCTCTCGCACCTCCGGTTAAGCTAATCGTGAAATTATCAGACATCCATGGACCGCGTGGGTCATTATCAGGATTCGAATATCTCGCATCTGCTTCATCAGTGCGTGGTAGCAATCGAGGCCGCCAATCCGTCTTTGATTTAGCAATAACCAGTATGTGATCGTGGCTATCAGAGACCCCGATAACATTCGCCTGAGGAGCAAATTTCTTTTGCCAGACTATATTCGCGACAAAATTAGCTCGACCAAAAACTTCGTCACACAAAATCTTTAGGTAATGCGCCTCGTTATCGTCAATAGTAATCCAAAGAGATCCGTCTTCTGACAGCAAACGTCGGATCAATTCGAGACGATCGCGCATGAGAGACAACCAAAGGGAGTGCTCTACGCCATCGTCATAGTGCTCAAATGCGCTACCCGTATTGTAAGGTGGATCGATAAAGACGCATTTTACCTTCCCGGAAAACTCTTGTTCCAGGGCCTTCAGGGCAAGCAGATTATCGCCAAAAATCAATCGGTTATCGAAAATATCATCGTCGCTGACGCGAGACGCCGCGTGATAAGACATTTCAGTGTCCTCAAGCAGGATACGCGGCTCCAGCCGAGGCTTGTTCTCTTTGCCCACCCAAGTTAGTTCAAGTTTCTGTTTCTTTATCATGGTGTGTCCACGTCTTGTTACGCTGGCGTGTCTGGCGGAAGGCGGGCGGGCGCAGCCGCCAGGGCGGCGGCCTGCTCCGCCAGCCGATCGAGCACGGCATCAGCGAGCGGTTGAGAATCGGTCAAATTGCGGAAGATCGAGAGGTAACCCTTGAACGTTTGCTGCGGCACCGACTGGGCGTAAATCAATTCCGCAAGTTCGTTCGTCTGTTGCGAGATCGTCCGCTCATCGTCCGCCGAGATCGCGACCTGCGGACGCTGTACGACCTCTGGTAGGCGGTGCGCGAGGAACGCCATCACAAAATAACGACCATGCCGGAAGAACATGCGACGATAGTAAATCGCTTCAGATCGCTCACTGCCCGCCAGAATTCGATCAACCAGCCTATAGATGCGGACAAGGCGGCACGCACGGAGACCCGAAAGAGTTGGTGGAAAGACTTGGCCGTAGATTGTTCCGTCCTGCTCCCAGAGTCTGCCAATTTCCTTCTTTGCGGTGACCACAAAGTCTATCGCGTTATGAGTTGGGCGTGGCCGTGCCCGGCTGTGAGCGATCCGAAAAGACAGACACGCGAGAGCAACGGCAGCTTCTTCCAATGTGAAGGCATCATCGCGTCGCGCTCGCGCTTCCGCGGAAGGGCGGTAGTGATACTTGATACCGACGACGGCCAGCTCCTGCCGCAGGCGTTCCTGGTTCGGATCAAGAGCGGCGAAATAAACCCCTCGCACCTCGTTCTGGTGATTGCGTGCCCGCGTGATTTTGACCCCCAGATCGTCCACGGCGGTGCCGATTTGGATCACCGTAATCAGCAGCTTAGCGTCAGGCGAGATAGCGCCCGAGAGCGATGCAGTGGTGATCGAGCCCGCAGTCTGGGCACCGTTGACGATCGAAACCTTCTTAAGCCCAAAAACGCATCGCGCACTCGTTCCCGCCGCTGGCGTGATTTTCTCCGCTACGGCAGTGAGGCCATTGTTCAAATAGAAAAACTCGCCAGGCCTCCAGCGGACAGTGTCCTCAATCGCCGCATTCACGCCAATCGAGCCAAGGTAGAACCGGATGTTGCGCTCAAAGAGCGCCGTGCCATGCGTTCCGACCAGCCGTGCCAGTTCTTCACCCTTGATCTGTCCATAAATCGCTTTGCGCGGACTCGTAATCGACGCCCAATTCTCCAGCGTGATTTCAATATCGATGGTATTCGGCGCTTGCTCGGTCACGAGCCAATCATAGGTGCGCGATAGGCCCACGATCTCAAGACTCATGCGTTCAGCGAGTTTGTTGGATCCCGCAATCAACACCGTGAGATCATCACTCGCATGGCGATCCAGGGTCTCTCCCAGGAACGTCAGAACGAGGCAAATTTTCACCCCTGGCGTGTCTAGAGCTTCCTCAACCTCATCAAGACGATCGCGGATCGCCGAATTGAACCCATCGAACCGTCGCTCGATCAGCGCCTTCACACCATTCGTGAACTTGAGGGTCTCGCCCTGATCTGGCCCAGCGCCCTGCGGATTTGCAGGATCGCGCGGGCGCTTAAACTTCGACTGAACCACGATCAGTCGGTTTCCGACGCGGTCGTACATCAATGCATCGATGCCGCCGTCATTTCCGCCATCGACGAGCGACCCGACCCCGATCGCATCTTCGGCCGCGCACAATCCGCAGATGGCATACGCGGCAAAGGAACGTGAACATCGATCGATATCGTGTTGCGCTTCTGTCCAGTTCTGAGTGCGCTTCGGCACCAGCGGAAAAAATCTGCGCCGTAGCGCGTCTTCGATGTGGCTGAGTTTCTCGGCAGGTGTGGGCATCGGCTCAGACCAACGACCAGCGAATCGTGAATAGCGAGGTTATATCGGTCTTCTGCTCCAGCTTCGCTTCGATTTGCGCGATGAGCGCAGTGCGCTGCCTGTCAATTTCGTCCTGCGCCTCGAAAAGGTTTCGGCGTTTGGCGTTGCGAAGCGCCTCCAGCGATTTGATCTGCTTTTGGCCGGCAAGCTTTTCTTCCAGCGTCAACGCCGCGGTCGCGGCACGTCGCGCCTCCTTAATCTGACGATCAATTTCCTTTATCTCCCGTTCCAGGCCGACCTTCAGGTCATCCGCCCAGCCATCCAGCTTGTCCGCTTCTTCGCCAAAGAACCGCGCATTGCGTTCTGATACGACACGCTGAATTTGGCCGGCCTCAACGCCCAGCCGGGCGCTGAGGACGTCGGCCAATGGCGCAGGGGTTTCGACCGGGGCACCATCATCCGCCGGTAGCGTCAGGAGGCGCATCGCCTCATCACGGCTCAAGGACACGCCGTCATCCCCGACGCCGGCCAGAAGGATGTGGTCTTCTGGCGTGTCAAGCGCCTCGACGGTCAGTGCTGAGACGCTGAGCCATCCACTCCGGCCGCGAAGAGGCTCAAGGGCGCTGATCCGCCCCACATGGTTGGTGTAGTCGAAGGTGACTTGCACCGGGGTGAGCTGTCTTGCCTTTGCCCGCTCAACAACGGCTTCACCAAGGGGGTGGCTCAGCCGATAGAGATGCGCCTCGCCCGAGCGCCTGGGTAATTCATAGAGACCGAGCGGGATATCGCATGCGCTTGTCCATGACGGGCAAGACCGCAATTCGAACGTGGAGATATTCCGAAATTCCGCATCCGAACCCAGTTCATGCTGCGTCAGCCGCATCAGCAGATGCTCGAAGCGGTCAAGATAGACCTTCGCGTCGTCATCGCGGATCTTCAGCTTCTCGCGAACCTCGTCATCAAAATTCTCGAGCAGCTTTTGCCGAGTCTGGCTCATCGCCTCGTTAACCTCGAGGCTCAGTTCGAGTTGCAGCTGGTCGAATGCCGATTTGATCTCGTCCGTCTGGCGGCATTTCTGGTAGATGGTCCCGATACGCTTTTCGAAGTCGACACCCGACTCAATCGCGCCGAGAACCTCGTCGCTCGCGCCGAACACGCCTTCGAAGAGTTTGAATTTCTCTGAGAGCAGCTGATAAACGCGCTTATCCGCTTCGTTCTTGCGGTTGAGGAAGTTGACGACGACGACATCGTGCTTCTGGCCATAGCGGTGGCAGCGACCGATCCGTTGTTCGATGCGCTGGGGATTCCAGGGCAGGTCGTAATTCACGACCAGTGAACAAAATTGGAGATTAATGCCCTCGGCCCCGGCCTCGGTCGCGATCATGATGCGACCCTTGTCACGGAAGTAGTCCACCAGCGCTGATCGCATATCGGCGGTGCGAGAGCCGGAGACACGATCCGAGCCCTGATGTTGGGCGAACCAGGTGGCGTAGATTTCTTTCGAACGCTCGTCAGTGTTGGCGCCGTTGAACAGGACAATGCCCTCGGCGTAGGGGCTGTCGGCCAACACGCGCAGGAGATACGCCTGTGTACGGCGGGATTCCGTGAAAATGATCGCCTTCTTGGCGGCTCCGAGCTCTTCCGCCTTGGCAAAGGCGACACCGAGCGCTTTCAGCAGGGCCTTGCCCTTGCCGTTCTGATCAATCGAGGTGGCAAGCTTGGCAAACCCTGTCAGATCAGCGATCTCCGCCTCGATCGCTTTGCGGTCAGCGGCCGTTAGAGGTTCGAGCTTGTCATCGTCGGTCCATTCATCTTCCGTCTCATCGAGCGCCTCGTAGTCTTCAGCCAAATCCTCTTCGGCGGAGCCGAGTGCCGCGTCATCATCGAGCTTCGATTGCAAGCGGCGCGAAATCGATGTCAACGCGCCCGCGATCGCGAATGTGGAGGACGCCAGCAGCTTGCGCAGGACCAGCGTCATGAGCGACCGCTGGCTGGCAGGGAGCGCCTGCAGATTGTCCCGTCGGAGGTATTCCGACACGAGATCGTAAAGCTTGTCCTCACCGTCCTCGGGGGTAAATTCCTCGACGATGGGATACCGGCGCGTATACGGGACGTAGGTGGTGACCTGCCGCCGCAGAGTCCGATGGCAGATTGGCTTCAGGCGCTCCCGTAGAAGATTGAACACACGATCGGGCGCGGCGTTCGCAAATTGCTCGCGGAAGCTTTTGAGATCACCGAACGTATATTCGTCGATGAAGCTGACGAGGCCGAAAAGCTCCAAAAGCGAGTTTTGCAGAGGCGTCGCAGTCAGAAGCAGCTTCTGCTTCTGCGCGAGCGCCTGCTTGAGGGTGTTCGCGATGACATTCGACGGCTTGTAGACATTGCGAAGCCGGTGGGCCTCATCGATGACGACGAGATCCCACGGCGTGGCGTGAACGTCCGCCGCCTTGCTCCGCGCGAACTGGTAGGAACAGATCACCACCGTTCCGTCGAGGTCCAGCGGCCGGAAGTTACCGACCTTGATGGCCTGATTGTACGACTTCGATTCCAGGATCGCGCAGGGAAGGAAGAACTTCTCACTCAGTTCTTGGTGCCACTGCTTCCGCAGGTTGGACGGCGCGATAATCAGAATCCGGCGTTTTCGCTCCGCCCAACGCTGAGAGATGACAAGGCCGGCCTCGATCGTCTTTCCCAGCCCGACCTCATCGGCGAGCAGCGCTCCTTTGGACAGCGGGGAGGCAAAGGCGAACAGCGCGGCATCAACCTGATGTGGATTGAGATCGACCTGTGCGCCGGCAACCGCGCCGGCCATGCGCTCGGCGCTGTCCGGCGCATATCTCCGCGTGAGGTCAAAGGCGAAATACTTCGCCTGGCAGTCCGTCGTCATCATCCCGTCGGGAACACGTCCCTTCATGCGTGCCCCATCAATGTTATTATCCTTGGGATGAGATACCTTCACCTATCCTTACGCGCAACACCATCGTCATGTGCTGGAGTATCCCAACCCCGAAGATCGCGCTCAAAGATTCCTCGACTACGTTGAAGGTGCAGAGGACGAATTCCCGTGCGATATCAGGCGATGATAGGCCGGCGGAAACTTAGCCCTATTTAGCCAGGATCTCCCTAATTTCCATAAAGACCGCCTGTCCCGCACTTAGGTTTGAGGCAAACTGAGCACAATCGATCGTATTCGGGCACCCCGAAAATACCTGCCCAGAATATAGAGTTGACGTGGTTTTGAGCACAGGTAATTATCGGGCACCCATTTTGGGCAGAATTTCACCCGATGTCCCGTACCTTCATCTACGCCCGCGTATCGACCTTTGGTCAGACTGCCGCGAACCTGGTTGCCGAAACCAAGACGGCCGGGTTTGCCATCCAGCCCTCGCGTGTCGTGACCGACACGATCTCGGGTAGTGTAGCCGCGATGCAGCGACCAGCCTTCCGCCGCCTCGTCGATTGATTGGAAGCTGATGACGTTCTCGTCGTCACCAAGCTCGACCGTCTTGGTCGTAATGCGATGGATGTTCGCACCACGGTCGACGCCCTTGACGCGATCAGCGTGCGGGTTCACTGCCTCGCCTTGAGCGGTGTCGACCTGACCAGTTCGGCGGGGCGAATGACGATGCAGGTCATCGCGGCCGTCGCCGAATTCGAGCGTGACCTTATGGTTGAGCGCACCCAGGCCGGGTTGAGCCGGGCGCGTAGGACCGGCAAGAAACTTGGCCGACCTGCGAGCCTGAGTGAAGATCAGAAATGCCAGGTTGTCGCCCGGCTCGATGCCGGTAGTTCCGTGTCCGCGCTCGCCCGTGAGTATGAAACCAGCCGTCAAACCAATCATTCGTGCACGGTTTCGACAGGGCCACTCAATCAAGTGACGCGCGATGTCGTGTCCTAATCTCCGCTTCACAGTACGTCCATTCCTGACGTAGATGTGTGTTTTATAGGGCGGATGACCCAGTAACGCATTGCATCGTCGATCCCATGGAAAACCCGGCCGATCGCCGCGACAGGATTTTTCTGTCCGTCGTCCGGGTTGTTCGGCCAGAACTGACGAACGGGCCTTCTGATACGCATAAGCCGGGAGCACGGGTGTCGAAAAGCCTTGCGTTCATTATTTCCGTACATTCGGTCAAACCGACAGGAGTTTCCGCCAAGGGTGGAGGCCGTTTTTTGCTCCGATTTGGGATCCGATCCTGAGTGTACGGAAAACACATGTTTGCCGTCACGCCGGCGAAAGGACCGCCGAATGCCAAAGCCACCCAAAAGCCATGGAATACCAGCGGTTCGCAGCACCTCCGTACCACTTTTGTCCGCTTATGCGTATCAGAAGGCCAGTTCGTCAGTTCTGGCCATAGGAATCGCTGCCGCTCACGATCGCGAGGATCGAAAACAAAAGCACGTGGGGCAACTTGTAGAGTTTACCCTCCGCGCGGCGTGGGTCAGGCACATCAGCCAGGATGTCGAGCAACGGGGTGGGTGGTGTAACCTGACGTCTGGAAATTCATTTTGGGTTGGGAGTTGGTGCCCTTGCCGGGGCATGCCCCGGCAAGGGCTGTTCATTCTGGTATTCCATGCAGTTGTTCACACCAACATGGAGACCGATGAATGGACGCCAAAAAGGATACGATTATCGAGGCACTTTTGGAACATCTGATCGAAAACGGCGCAGGCGATATCGCCACGGTATTTGCCAGGACCTTCGAACTCGCCATGCAGATCGAGCGCGAACGCTTCCTCCACGCCAGTCACTACGAGCGCAACCCCGATCGTCAGGGTTACGCCAATGGCTACAAGCCCAAGCGGATCGATACCCCGGCCGGGTCGATCACCGTCGATGTCCCCAAAACCGCCGGTCACGTGGGCGAACCCTTCTACCCACAGTCCCTCGAACGCGGCCGACGCTCGGTCCGCGCCGTCATGGTCGCCGTCGCCGAAATGTACATCAAAGGCGTCTCCACCCGCGACGTCGAGGCCGTCATGCGCGAATTCGGCATCGAAAGCCTCTCCTCCGCTCAGGTCAGCCGCGCCAGCAAGCTGCTCGATGACGAACTCGCCGCCTGGCGCACCCGACCCCTCGCCGAGATCCGCTACCTCATCCTCGACGCCAGATATGAAAAAATGCGCGATAATGGCGTCGTCCGCGATGCCGCCGTGCTCTCGGCCATCGGCATCGGACCCGATGAACGCCGCCGTGTCCTCGGCGTCTCGGTCGCCCTTTCCGAGGCCGAAGTCCATTGGCGTGCCTTCCTCGAAAGCCTCCATCAGCGTGGCCTGCGAGGCGTCGAATTCATCGTCTCCGATGACCATGCCGGATTGCACGCCGCACGCCGCGCCGTCTTCGGCGCCGCACACTGGCAACGATGCCAGTTCCACCTCGCCCAAAACGCCATCCACCACGCCCCCAACCACGCCATCCGCAAACGCATCGGCGCAGAACTCCGGACCGTCTGGAACGCAAATTCCCTCGCCGCTGCCCAGATCGCTCTCACAACCCTCGTCAATGCCTATCGCGACACCGCACCAAAGCTCGCCGATTGGCTCGAACGAAATATCCCCGAAGGCCTCACCGTCTTCACACTGCCAGAACCCCACCAGCGCCGGCTTCGCACTTCCAACCCCATGGAACGCGGCATCCAGCAGGAACTCAAACGCCGCACCACCAAAATCAGGGTCTTCCCCAACGAAGCCTCCCTCGAACGCCTCGTCAGCGCCGTCCTCGTCGAAATCGATGAAAAATGGGCCGCCGACACCAAGGGCTACATCAAGTGGGACTACCAGGATGCCTGACCCCCGCTCGCCCTATTTTCCAGACATCAGGTTGCTCAATCACGGGGTGAACGTGGCCATGGCAACCTCCGAATCGGTTACCTCCCCACGAATCCCAGATCGATCGCTTCGGGAATCCGCAAAATGCCCGCCGTCTCACTTTCCGACGTCCTGTTGGATATCGGACTCAGAAAACCGTCAGTTCAGAGGATTGAACAGCCCTGAGTTGACGGTGATCTGGCCTTACGTGATCGTCTATCGAATTACGCCTGCGAGCGTCGAAATCCTACATATCTGGCACGGCGCGCAAGATCGTGGTAGGGATGCTTGACCATTACCCGCGAGCTTGTGACTATTTCGCCGTACGTCCCTGGCACCAGCGATTGCACCGTGACTACTCGCCGCTTCCCACAATTAGAGTTTCTGGGATTAACAGGGGAGCCTCTCTTACTTGAGTACCGAAGGTTCTGTTGAAAAAAGGAGCAAAAAAATGAAAAGAATAGCACAACTAATGCTTTCGATCGGGATAGTTTTTCTGTCAGCGAAGCAGGCTGAGGCAGCAAAATATTTTATTGTTATGCCGAATTCCTGTGGCTCCTGGGTAATCAATCAAGAAAAGGATAATGACTTAGCATATCAGCAAGAAGATTGGGTTTTAGGATATCTGGCTGGCATCGACGCTGGGTCGAAAGCCCAAGCGAACACTGATTACTATATATTATACGGGGATACGCCTATTCTAAAGGAGCACACAGTTAAAGATAAAAAAATAGTTGGTCTAAAAAGCGAAATATTTATCAATGAATTAATAAAAAATTGGATAGGCGCGCATGAGTTAATGGAAAATAAAGAAATAAATAAAACACTTCAAAAAGAGGAAAAACTTATTAAGGTAATGTCAGAAAAGAAAAGTGTAACAGAACACCAATCTAATTCTAGCGGAATTATATTATCTATAACACAATTCTGCGAATCAAATCCAACATTTACAATCAGAGAAGCGGCAGCTTATTACTATAAACACCATAATAAAGTTAAAGAACAATACTTTTCTCTAAATTTACATTAATCAAAGCCGAGGTTTTCCCGCAGAAGCCGATATTTCTCCTTCGTTTCTTCCCACTCTGACCTCTGCTGTCTCTCTTTTGGGGATAGCCGAGGCGGTGGAGTGGATCGTGCCCCTTTGCGTGGTGTAGGCCTGTGCGGCTGAACGGAACAGAAAAGCGGCGTAAGGCGGTGCAAAATACCCACTTGTGCGAAACTCCTAACTTCTGCGAAGTCCAGGCGGAATAAGGCATTTCAACGGCTTAGGCCTCGCAAAACTCCCGTGCGAAAACATCTACTTCTGCAGTAACTTTTGCGTGGGATAGGCGTGTAACAATATTCTAGAATAATCACTGTATGAAACATATAAATGCGCGAATCCCTGCTGTTCAGTAGTAATCTTCCTTATGCTACTTTTCTGTTGCACTCAGCTGCACAGGCGAATGCGGGAGATATTGTCTTGAACGCATCCAGTTTTGCCGCCTGGGCGTCCGTCAGCAAGCCGCGCGGCTTGACACACAATGCAGCGGCCACGATCGGCGAGACCAGATGTCCGGTCAATGGATCGATCAAATTGGGCGTTGCAGCCGTGGCGGCATCGACAGTGACAGGGCGACCGGCACGGTGCCAACCCGCCAGAAGCCGACCCAGATGAGATAGGCTGCCGGTGTAGCCAAGGTCTCTGATCTCCAGCAGCAAGACCCGCCCGGACGCTCATCCATCCCCTCATACTGATTCCGCAACTATCGGTTAAAGAGAATCGAACGGGCCGGGTTGGATTTTCGGAAGGAATCGGGATCGGTTGATCCAGGTTCTTTTCGTTCGAATTTTCTGGCAGCCCTTGTTCCTCGGTGCACGATTCCAAGGTTGCCCGGCAATCAATCCTGATTTCTGGAGGATCGGATGGCTGCCAAGAGGACACATATGTCGTTTGACGATGTTCAGCGCTTTCTGGAAGGTTTGCTGGGGGATGATCTGCATGCCAAGCGGATCCTGTCCTTGGCAGGAGCAACGCTGGGGGTCATCGAGACCGCATCGCTGGCGATTGGCGCGATTGGCCAGGGGCTGGCTTTGGCACGTGGGCGACTGACCAAGCATGCGATCAAGCAGGTCGATCGCATGCTCTCGAACCCCGGGATTGATCTGGACGTTGTGCTGCGGCGTTGGGTATCGTTCGTGATCGGTGCGCGTGAGCGTATCGTTGTCGCGATGGATTGGACCGAATTCGACGCTGATGGTCAAGCGACGCTGATGCTCTCGCTGCTGAGTTCGCACGGCCGTGCGACGCCGCTGATCTGGCATTCGGTCGATAAGGCCAATCTGAAGAACCGGCGCAATGAAGAGGAATACCGCCTGTTGGTCGCGCTGGCGGAAATCGTGCCGGCCGAGACACGCGTCTGCATCGTCGCCGATCGTGGGTTCGGCGATCATAAGCTCTACCGGGTGCTGACGGAGGAGTTGAAGTTCGACTACGTGATCCGCTTCCGCGGCAATATCCTGGTCACCGCGGCGAGCGGCGAGGCGAGACCAGCCGCCGAGTGGGTGATGGCCGCCGGGCGCGCCAGAACACTCCGCGCAGCCGCGGTCACCGCGGAACGGTTCACCGTCGGCACGGTGGTTTGCGTGCAGGACAAAGGTATGAAGGAACCGTTGTTGGCGGCGGTGAGAATCCGCGCATAAACGGCGCGGGGCGCTTGGAGCGGCAATAATTGCCTTGTGCGGCACCCGGTAGTCGGGTTGCGCTTCCTGCACTGGTTTCGATGGCTCCCGAGGGATTTCGTGGTTGTGTGGACGGCGCGGTGGGTGAGGTGACGCGCTGTCAGGTGCTGGGGTAGGTTTGCCGCTATTGAGGGGCAAGCACGGCGCCGATCTCGACTTGGCGGTTCTGCTCGACGCCGTGCCCCGCACGGTGCCGGAGCACGCATGCAAGGCCAGTATTTCCGCAATCATAATCAGCGTCTACAGGGGAATTGTGACTGTGACGGTGCGGCCCCGATATCGGCCCGGATGTTTTTATGTGCAGCCTGCCGCGTGCAGGTGGTGGTGTGTCGGTCTTGTGATCGCGGCCAGATTTATTGTGCGGGAGAATGCGCCCTCCTGGCGCGTTGTTTGGCGCAACGCGCCGCCGCTCAACGTTACCAAACCAGCCGACGTGGGCGATTTACTCATGCAGCCCGGGCACGCCGATATCGGGCTCGATGCAAAAACGTGACGCATCAGGGTTCACTGCCAGCTCGATCTGGTGATCTGCTGGCGTCGAACTCGCCAGCGAGTGCGAGCGGCGCAACGCCTCAGGCAGTCTGCGTCCAGCGATCCGTTGCGCACTGCCACTGGTGCGGGCAGCGATGCTCTGGGCTGGTCCGCCAAGGTTTCCTGCGCCGCCGCGGTCCCGTGCGAGATGTGATGCCATCCCGCGGGAGATCTGGACATGGTGATACCGGCTGACATCGAGGCACAGATCCTCCGCTACTATCATGCCGAGAGATGGACCATCGGCACGATCGCCCAACAATTGCATATTCATCATAGCGTGGTGCGCCGAGTTCTGGGGCAAGCTGGTCTTCCCAGGATTGGTTCACCGGCCCGCGCGTCGCGGATCGATCCCTATCTGCCGTTCATTCACCAGACCCTGGAGACGTTTCCCAGCCTGACCGCGAGCAGGCTTTATGCGATGGTCTGCGAGCGCGGTTATCGCGGCAGTCCTGACCATTTCCGCCACATCATCGCCTGCCACCGACCCCGGGCAAAAGTCGAGGCCTATTTGCGCCTGCGGACGCTGCCCGGCGAACAAGCGCAGGTGGATTGGGGCCATTTTGGCCACCTCGAGATCGGGCGCGCGCGGCGACCGCTGATGGCCTTCGTCATGGTGCTGAGTTATTCGCGCCAGATATTCCTGCGTTTCTATCCGGACGCGCGGATGGAGAACTTTCTGCGCGGCCACGTTGGGGCCTTTTCTGCCTGGGGCGGGGTTCCTCGTGTTTTGCTCTACGACAACCTTAAAAGTGCGGTTCTGGAACGGCGCGGTGATGCCATCCGCTTCCATCCCACCTTGCTGGGTTTTGCCGGGCATTACCGCTATGAGCCGCGCCCCGTGGCGATCGCCCGCGGCAACGAGAAGGGGCGGGTCGAGCGGGCGATCCGCTACGTCCGCGATAGTTTTTTCGCCGCGCGCCGCTTCACCGATCTTGCCGATCTCAATACCCAGGCCGATGCTTGGTGCAACGGCCCGGCTGCCGACCGCCGCTGCCCCGAGGAATCACTGCGCAGCGTCCGCGAGGATTGAGCAACCTGATGTCTGGAAAATAGGGCGAGCGGGGGTCAGGCATCCTGGTAGTCCCACTTGATGTAGCCCTTGGTGTCGGCGGCCCATTTTTCATCGATTTCGACGAGGACGGCGCTGACGAGGCGTTCGAGGGAGGCTTCGTTGGGGAAGACCCTGATTTTGGTGGTGCGGCGTTTGAGTTCCTGCTGGATGCCGCGTTCCATGGGGTTGGAAGTGCGAAGCCGGCGCTGGTGGGGTTCTGGCAGTGTGAAGACGGTGAGGCCTTCGGGGATATTTCGTTCGAGCCAATCGGCGAGCTTTGGTGCGGTGTCGCGATAGGCATTGACGAGGGTTGTGAGAGCGATCTGGGCAGCGGCGAGGGAATTTGCGTTCCAGACGGTCCGGAGTTCTGCGCCGATGCGTTTGCGGATGGCGTGGTTGGGGGCGTGGTGGATGGCGTTTTGGGCGAGGTGGAACTGGCATCGTTGCCAGTGTGCGGCGCCGAAGACGGCGCGGCGTGCGGCGTGCAATCCGGCATGGTCATCGGAGACGATGAATTCGACGCCTCGCAGGCCACGCTGATGGAGGCTTTCGAGGAAGGCACGCCAATGGACTTCGGCCTCGGAAAGGGCGACCGAGACGCCGAGGACACGGCGGCGTTCATCGGGTCCGATGCCGATGGCCGAGAGCACGGCGGCATCGCGGACGACGCCATTATCGCGCATTTTTTCATATCTGGCGTCGAGGATGAGGTAGCGGATCTCGGCGAGGGGTCGGGTGCGCCAGGCGGCGAGTTCGTCATCGAGCAGCTTGCTGGCGCGGCTGACCTGAGCGGAGGAGAGGCTTTCGATGCCGAATTCGCGCATGACGGCCTCGACGTCGCGGGTGGAGACGCCTTTGATGTACATTTCGGCGACGGCGACCATGACGGCGCGGACCGAGCGTCGGCCGCGTTCGAGGGACTGTGGGTAGAAGGGTTCGCCCACGTGACCGGCGGTTTTGGGGACATCGACGGTGATCGACCCGGCCGGGGTATCGATCCGCTTGGGCTTGTAGCCATTGGCGTAACCCTGACGATCGGGGTTGCGCTCGTAGTGACTGGCGTGGAGGAAGCGTTCGCGCTCGATCTGCATGGCGAGTTCGAAGGTCCTGGCAAATACCGTGGCGATATCGCCTGCGCCGTTTTCGATCAGATGTTCCAAAAGTGCCTCGATAATCGTATCCTTTTTGGCGTCCATTCATCGGTCTCCATGTTGGTGTGAACAACTGCATGGAATACCAGAATGAACAGCCCTTGCCGGGGCATGCCCCGGCAAGGGCACCAACTCCCAACCCAAAATGAATTTCCAGACGTCAGGTTACACCACCTCCGCGAGGTCTTCGCCGAGGAAGCCAAGCGGTTGCTCGCGTTACCCGACAACCCGGCACCTCTGCTCGAGCAGGTGGCGGTCAGGGTCGGCAAGATGCCCTATGTCCGCTTCGACCTGAACGATTACTCGGTTCCCCACGATCATGTCCGGCGCGGGTTGACCATCCTCGCCGATCCGCAAGAGGTACGAATCGTCGATGGTAGCGCAGTGATTGCCCTCCATCCGCGCTGTTACGACAAGGGTGCGCAGATCGAGGAGCCGGCCCATGTTCAGGCTCTGGTCGATCAGAAACGCTCGGCCCGCAAGCATCGCGCGACCGATCGTCTGGTGCGGGCGGCACCTGCCAGTCAGACCTTGCTGATGCGCGCCGCCGAGCGCGGCGAAAATCTCGGCGCCATCACCGCCACCTTGCTGCGGTTGCTCGATCGCTATGGGGCGGGTGAACTGCAAGCCAGTATTTGCGAAGCGCTGACTCGCAACGTTCCTCATCCCAATGCCGTCCGCCTCGCTCTCGATCGGCGGCGCGAGGAACGGGGCGCTGCGCCGCCGGTCGCTGCCGGACTGCCCGCCCATGTTCAGGCCCGCGATCGACCGGTCAAACCGCATGCCCTCGAAACATACGACCAGATCAAGGATTGTTCCGATGACAACAACTGAACCTGAAGCCCTGCGGGCCCGCGCCGAGGCACTGCACCTGCATGGCCTGATCGCACATTGGCCCGAGGTTGCAACCCAAACCTGGTTACCCCCGCTGCTTGCCTGGGAGGAACAAGAGCGATCCTGCCGCAGCCTGGAGCGCCGGCTGAAGACCGCCCACATCGGCCGCTTCAAGCCGCTTTGCGACTTCGACTGGTCCTGGCCAAAGCGATGCGATCGCGCCGCCATCGATGCCCTCATGGCGCTCGACTTCCTCGCCGACGCCTCCAACATCGTCTTCGTCGGCCCAAATGGCATCGGCAAGTCGACGTTGGCCCAGAATATTGCACACCAAACGTTGATCGCGGGGCATACCGTGCTGTTCACCAGCGCCGGCCAGATGCTCGGCGACCTCGCCGCACTCGATAGTGATTCCGCTCTGCGCCGTCGGCTCCGCCACTACGCCCGCCCTCAACTCTTGGTCATCGATGAGGTCGGTTACCTGGCCTACTCCAACCGTCATGCCGATCTCATGTTCGAGCTGATCTCACGGCGGTATCAGAACAAGAGTACCATCGTCACCACCAATCGACCGTTCGCTGAGTGGCGCGAGGTCTTCCCCAACGCGGCCTGCGTCGTGTCCCTGGTTGATCGCCTGATCCATAACGCCGAAATCATCGCGCTCGACGGCGAGTCCTACCGCCTCAAGGAAGCGCGCGAACGGGCGGATCAGCGCGCCGGCCAGCGCCGCGCCCGCAATGCAAAATCATGACAAAATCCCGAAAGGGCCGTGCAAAGAATCCGGCGCACTTGCAACCAATTATCCTCGAAATCCCGATCCACTGGACGCCAGATCAGGCCCTTGCGATCTTCGAGCTACTCGACGATCTGAGAGAAAAAATCTGGGTCCGTTATAATTGCCAGATTCAGCGCATGATGCGCGAGCAACACCAAGCTGATCATTTCGAGGATATCGCCCCAATCGGCGGACCACCTCAGGTCTTCTGATCAACCGCCTCCGCGCCTTGGTGTGACGACCCCCCAGGCCGATTGCACACCGCCTCCGCGCTTCTCTTCAGCAACCATCCTGTGGTTCGACTAAAGCGGCCATCCTGTCGTCCCGACCTGCATACCAAAACACCGTCGCGCGCAGTGGCGGTCAAGGATGGCCGGAGGCCACCGCGCTCTTGCGCGGCGCGCAGCGTCCTTGACGGCCGCGAGCACGGCGGAACCATCAAAGCAGAAGGGCAGCACATCACCACCGCTCCATCAGGATCAGGCCGCCTTCGAAATCAGCCGATATATCTTCCCGCGCCGTTTATGCGCGGATTCTCACCGCCGCCAACAACCGTGGTGCCTGGCCGCCAGCACCACCGATGATACCGCGCGCCAACTGATCAATCTCTACGCGAAACGCTGGACCATCGAACCGGGTTTCCGCGACACCAAAAATTTGCGCTTCGGCATGGGGATGGGCGCCATCCACGTCAGCACCCCAGAGCGGCGCGATCGCCTGTGGCTGCTCAATGCCTTCGCCGTCGCCCTGCTCACTCCGCTCGGCGCTACCGGAGAAGCGCTCGGCTATGACAGGCACCTCAAATCCAATACCTCAAAGCGGCGGACCCACTCGCTCTTCCGGCAAGGATGCATGCTCTACGAACTCATCCCTAATATGCCAGAGCATCGCCTCCGCCCATTGATCGAAAACTTCGCCCAAAACCTCGCTCAACAGTCAGTTTTCAACGCAACATTCGGTACGATATAGGAATGAGGGGAGTCCTGAGGCCCGGACGTGCAACCCTCGGCCCAGCGTCGAGCAAGATGGTCGTGAAAACCACTTGGTGTGTTTGATTTCGGCGCCATCACGTTGCGCTCTGGCAGCGCATCGAGTTGCACCCATTTCGTAACGGTGCGCCGACTGAACTTCGTCTGACGGACAATTGCGGTGATGCGATGGCCGGAAAGTTGCAAAGCTTTGACCTGGTTGAACTTGTCCGTATTGACGGCCCGGCGGGCTATTGAAACCAGCTGCCGATGTTCCACCAACGCTGGCTGCCGCCCGTGACCAATCCATCCGGCGAGGATCACGGGCTCGGCCTTGGTAAGCGACGGCGAGGGTTGCCTGTTGGGCCGAGGCGCGCGGCTTAATTGCTGCTCGATCGTCTTCTGGAAGTTCTGCAGCAATTGGAAGCGATCGGCCACCTGCTTGGCCTGCGGCGCGCCCTGGCGAGCGCCTTCCGCGTAGAGACCGGCGCGATCTCGGCTGACGATCTCAATACCGGGATGCTGCGCCAGCCAATGGCCGGTGGCCTCTGCCGAACGGTCAGGCAGCACGTCAACCACCTCGCGCCGTTCAAGGTCGACCATGATCGTCCCGTAGCGGAACCCCCTCTGCCAAGCCCAGTCATCTACCCCGACCACCCGCACCGTTTCTGCCTCGGCGGGCGCGCCAGCATGGCGCTTGAGATGACGCAAAATCGTGTCATCACTCTGTGGCAGCCCCAGGCTAGCCATCAGGCGCTCCGCCGGACGACCGCCGGCGGCATGGCCGAAGAGCCTGGTCAAATTGGCCACCCGGCGGGTCCTTCGAGCAAACGGTAGGCCAATTTTGGGAAGCCGATCGCTGAACGTCTTGCGCGCGCACACTTGGTTCTGACATCGCCATCGTGAAAGGCACACGCGTAGCGTGACCGGCGTTCCCTGAGCCAGCAGGTCCTGCAGAAGGCGAACCTGCCAACCGTGACGCCGGCTAGAGCGCATATCACATCCGGGACAACGAGCGCTCCCCCGTCTCACGGCCGAGACCGTCCAGCGCCCGTCGCGGCACTCCGACCCCAAGAGCTCGAGGCCAGATCCAAGCGCCCATTTTGCATTTTTGATCATGCCACATCAGCCCAGTCTCCGTTCCAGCCGTCAAGCAGCACCACGATCACACAAATTGAGGCAGAGCCGAAATGGTCAACCGATTGCCCTGGGGATCCACCACTTCGCCCTTGAATTTCAGACCCTTAGGCGTACCTGTAAGCGGACATCAAAGCGGACTTTTAGGCGGCCCTAGAGGCGACTTTTATTCACCTAATGAATTGGTATATAATGATCTATGGCTAGCAGAGAAGCGGACTTAAAAGAGGACATTACAGCGGCACAAGACCGGGGCGAAAGCATCGGTCTGATGGAGTCGCTGCTGATTGGCGAAGGCTCACGCCACCGGGCCGCGCTGACCGATCTGGCACTGGATCTGGCGCAGAAGAGCGCCGGCTTCCGGCGCTCATTACCCGAAAGCCTGCTGGCGTCGCTCGCCGATCTCGTGCGTTCGATGAACTGCTACTACAGCAACCTGATCGAAGGGCACGACACGCACCCGATCGATATCGAGCGCGCTCTCAAGGGGGATTACAGCAGCGACACCACAAAGCGTGACCTCCAGCTGGAGGCGAAAGCCCACATCACCGTCCAGCAATGGATCGACGGCGGCGGCGTGAGAGGTCGGGCCACCACCGCCGACGCCATCCGAGAAATCCACGAACGCTTCTGCGTCCTGCTGCCCGACGATCTCCTGTGGGTCGAGCACCCGACGACCAAAGAGCGAATCAAGGTGATCCCCGGCGGACTGCGTCCCCTTGATGTTTCCGTCGGCAGACACGTCCCGGTCAGCCCCGGTGCACTGCCGCGTTTCATGCAACGCTTCGAGGATGTCTACAGCAAACTCGGCAGGTCCGAGACAATCCTCGCAACGGCGGCGGCGCATCACCGCCTCGCCTGGATTCACCCGTTCCTCGACGGCAACGGTCGCGTTGCCCGGCTCATGTCGCATGCGATGCTGCTCGAAGCTCTCGAAACAGGCGCCGTCTGGTCCGTCGCGCGCGGTCTCGCCCGTAACGTCGACGCCTACAAAGGTCACCTCGCCGCCTGTGATCTGCCCCGGCGCAACGATCTCGATGGAAGGGGCAATCTGAGTGAAGAGAATCTCGCTGAATTCACACGCTTCTTACTGACAACATGCCTCGATCAGGTCATCTTCATGGAACGCCTGATGCAACCCGATCAACTGCGCGCCCGAATCCTGCTGTGGGCCGAGGAGGAAATCCGACTCAACAGATTACCGCCGAAGTCCGGAGCCATTCTTGAAGCCGTTCTCTACCGTGGCGAACTGCCGCGCGGCGAAGCAGCCGCGATTGTCGGCACCGGCGACCGTCAGGCGCGACGCGTAGTCTCCGCCTTGACCGATCACGGTGTGCTCGTGTCAGAAAGCACGCGCGCGCATCTGCGCCTCGCCTTCCCCGCGACCCTCGCCTCGCGCTGGATGCCGGGGCTGTTCCCCGAGAGGACCGGCTGACATGCATCCTATTTGCTGGCTCCACATCTCAGACATTCATATGCGCGTCAGCAAGATCTGGTCACAGGATGTTGTGCTGAATGCGATGTGTGAGGACATTGCCAAGCAGCAGCGGGCCGGAGCGGCGTTCGATTTTATCCTGGTGACCGGTGATCTGGCCTTCTCAGGAAATGCCGAGGAGTACAAACTTGTAGCGAGCTTCTTTGACGCTGTGAGTGCCGCGTCAGGAGTGCCAGCGGACTTCATATTCTGTATACCCGGTAACCACGACATAGACCGCGAACGCCAGAAGATGTGCTTCGCTGGCGCCAGGCAATTTGCGCAAAGCCAGAATCAGATCGATGATCTCCTGTCTTCCCGCGAGGATATGGGGACGCTGCTAGCACGAGAGGAAAATTATCGGACCTTTCAGAACACCTATCTCAAGAATCAGCCCAGGGACTGGACGGATGATGGGCTCGGTTACGTCGCAGTCGTAACCATCGAGAATGTTCGTGTGGCAATCGTTGGCCTCGATTCCGCGTGGCTCGCTGAAGGCGGAATAGCCGACCATGGCAAGCTGCTGATCGGCGAGCACCAAGTCATCAACGCTTTGGAGCTGGCAAACAAAAACGACGCGCACATCATTGTCGGCATGGCGCATCATCCTTTTCAATTGCTCCAGGACTTCGATCGGCGCCCGGTACAAAATCGTATTGAGGAACAGTGCCATTTCTTTCAGTGCGGGCACTTGCATGAGCCGGAGATACGGGCGACTGGGCTCAACGCGTCAGGCTGCCTCACCCTCTCGGCAGGTGCGACGTATGAGACGCGCCAGTCTCAGAATACTTATTCGATTGTCACTGTTGATCTGATGCTTGGGACGCGCACCGTCAAAACAGTTCAATACCGGCCTGCCAAAGGCGATTTCACGTTTGCCGGAACCGGGAAATATCCGATTGAAATCGACCCGGCTGGAACGAGCAATGTGGGCGAACTCGCCGCCGCGATAACGGCGTTTCAGGGTTCACTTTCGCCATTGTCGCACTATCTCGCTGCGTTGCTGCTCGATCAAAAGGCAGACCTGCCAATCCCGGCTCAAAAGGGTTACGTTTTCGGATCATTGGACGTGCTTCGCGATGAGCCCGAAAGCGAACTGAAACGAACGACGATGGGCTTCATCCCATTCAAGAACGTCTTACGCGTTTTTTATGGCCGCACTCCAATTGCCGAAATTTTCACTCGGTACGGAGATGCCGTTGCTCAATATGGCACCGCGCTCCTGAAGGCATGCGCCGCGAATGCCGATCTCAAGAGCCGATTAGCTAGCGCTGAAAAAGATGCTTTAGCCATGGCGACGACCGCACCGGCGTCGTCGTTCATTCACACGGTCTCATTGTTGGATGAGGTCGCCGCGGAACAGGACTGGATCCAATTAAGGGACCTTTCGGAACGGCACAAGGGCTCGTCCATACCGGAGTTGGCGCATAGGGCCACACGATATTTCGCACTGTCTTTGAGCCATTCCACCGAGGCCAAAGACAACGAACATGCTATTTCCCTTTATCGGTCGATGACCTCCGAGGCACACGCGGAAGCTGAGGACGCAGCTATGCTCACGACGCTGTTCTGTGGCGCGAAAAGGTACGACGAAGCAAAGAGCACCGTTCTGGACGGTATCGCGAAGTATCCGGATAAAGCTGCGGCATTTGTCGAAATCGGGCAACGAGTCGTCGAAGCGACGGGAGACAAAAAATTTCGTAATCAGATTGATGAAGCGGTGAAAGCGAGGCGGTGGTGACCGAGGGCAATAAATCATTCAAAGTAGGAATCGACTTTGAGAGCGTGTTACGCGCGATCTCAAAGCAGATTTATGAAACACCCCTCGCCTTCATCCGAGAGAACGTTCAGAACGCCGTCGACGCGATCAGGATTCAGGCGCTCCGAGACGGAGTTGATCCTGGCGATGAAGGATACAAAATTGAGATCACCGTTGTCGACGGAATGGTTACGGTTCGTGATAATGGGATCGGCATGTCGGAAGATGACCTCCAAAGCTTCTTCTGGACGATTGGTGCCAGCGGCAAGCGGACTCAGGAAGCACAGGCAGCCGGTTGCGTTGGCATGTTTGGCATTGGCGGTTTTGCCAATTTTGGCGTTTGCGACATCCTTGAGGTGATATCCCAGACAGCGGGCGCCGCAGATGGTACTCTTACGCGTCTGTCTGAAGCCGACATTCAAAAAGCCGGCGCCGCTATTCCTTCCGTGACGGTCGAGCAATCGGACGTGGCGGCGCCGCGAGGCACGGTCGTTGTCGGTCATATGCGCAAGCCGCCGAATGTCGATGAACTGAAGCGATACCTCCTGGACTTTGTACGGTTTGTTCCCACGAAAATCTATTTTGGCGGACAGAGAATTCCTCAGGGCAAATTCGCCGATTTGGAGAATCGCGAGAATCTGACGGAAATACGCCAAGGAACCCAGCAATGGCAGAGCGGCGACATGGTGATCACCGGACGCCTGTACGCGGATAGAGGCCATGCCATCATTGCCGCGATAGATGGGCTAACCATTGGTGACGAGTCAATCAGTCTAGTGGGCTTTATACGATTTGAAAATGGTCCGATCGATGTCTTCAAGCGCGGTTTCAAACTTTGCGCGACACAAATCGGCACTACGATTGGTGTATCGGGCCGCCTCGATTGCGACCGATTTATTCCTACCGCCGGACGTGACTCACTTGACGCCCCGACGACAAGCTTGCTGGGCAGAATTGTTCATGCGTTAGAGAAGATAGCAATTGAAGCCGTTCTTGAATCCCCTGAGCGCATTGGACAGCACACGCGGATCTTTCGGTATGTGCTGCAGCATGGCCTTGTGAACCAGCTCGGAAAGGTCAAGGTCACTTTGGCGGATGGTTCGGAAAGCACGTTGGCAGAGATCCGCAGGCGGGCCGAGCAAGGCGGAGTCGGCGTGTTCTTCGGGCTGGCTCAAAAGCAGGCCCTAAACCAGATCATGCAGGCGCGGGGACATATTGTCGTGCTCCTGTCCTCCGATCGCCAGCGGCAGGATGCCGAACGGCGTTACCTCGAACAGTTCTGTAACGCTAAGCCGTTCGATGGAATGATAGACTGCACCGAACGTTATGCAGAACTTAGCCGGTTTGAACGAGTGTTTCTGAGCGAGTTGGAGCTGAATATATCTAAATCCTACGAGGTACAGAATTTCCGTCTTATTGCGGGCAAGCTGACAGAGGATATACCGGTATTCGTTAAGGAGCACGGGAGCGCTCAGCCAATCGAAATCTTCGTAGATGTTCGACATCCGGAAATCGTCAAGCTGCAGGACCTCGGATATAGCGCACTCCTTTACTCTTTGATTGGGACGTTTTGTCGCGAATATCTTGGGCCGTCCCTCAAGAAATGGAGTCCACGTTTTTTCGGAGATGGCGCTCTAAACCTTGAACTGCTGGCTAAACGACGGTCGGAGCTTTGGATTCTGCTCAAAGACGATATCGGAATCGTGCGAAAAGGTGGCCAAAAACAGGTTGTGACGCGTTCGGACGTGCAAGTTGTTACTGTGGGCGGCGGACAACATCATCAGCCTGAGCCTCAACCAGGAAAACCACTCCCGCGGATCATTCATGTTATCGATGAGCAGGGAAGCACGGGGCTAGGCGGCTACTACCTGCGTTTGCCAGACCCCGCTTACAATGCCTATGGTGATCTCTTGCCAGAATGCGAAAGTCGAGGCGTCGTCTGGGCCGGTAACAAGATTATGTACGTTGCCTCAGATACCGTGAGCGCTGCGTTTCAATATGAAATCCGCGTCGATGAAGTTGTCGCCGCCGACGTGAACGGCTCTATCCGAGCGGAAGGTGCAATTCAGCTCGATCGCCCGCTTCAAGAAATGTATGGCGGAATGTATTTCCCTATCCCCGGTTCCCTTGAACGGTTTCTCGTGCCACAGGGCAACTCTGAACTCCGGCTGGAGCTGCATTGCGATTGGATAGATATGCGCACCGCCAAGCATTGGCAGGCAAGAGAAGCCGCCACCTGTTGAACAAAAAGCGCGCTCGGCCCTGGATCATCGAGCAGGACCGACGGCGCCAGCCTCTGGAAAGGCGAACCCAATGCTCGCAAGGTGGTGTAACCTGACGTCTGGAAATTCATTTTGGGTTGGGAGTTGGTGCCCTTGCCGGGGCATGCCCCGGCAAGGGCTGTTCATTCTGGTATTCCATGCAGTTGTTCACACCAACATGGAGACCGATGAATGGACGCCAAAAAGGATACGATTATCGAGGCACTTTTGGAACATCTGATCGAAAACGGCGCAGGCGATATCGCCACGGTATTTGCCAGGACCTTCGAACTCGCCATGCAGATCGAGCGCGAACGCTTCCTCCACGCCAGTCACTACGAGCGCAACCCCGATCGTCAGGGTTACGCCAATGGCTACAAGCCCAAGCGGATCGATACCCCGGCCGGGTCGATCACCGTCGATGTCCCCAAAACCGCCGGTCACGTGGGCGAACCCTTCTACCCACAGTCCCTCGAACGCGGCCGACGCTCGGTCCGCGCCGTCATGGTCGCCGTCGCCGAAATGTACATCAAAGGCGTCTCCACCCGCGACGTCGAGGCCGTCATGCGCGAATTCGGCATCGAAAGCCTCTCCTCCGCTCAGGTCAGCCGCGCCAGCAAGCTGCTCGATGACGAACTCGCCGCCTGGCGCACCCGACCCCTCGCCGAGATCCGCTACCTCATCCTCGACGCCAGATATGAAAAAATGCGCGATAATGGCGTCGTCCGCGATGCCGCCGTGCTCTCGGCCATCGGCATCGGACCCGATGAACGCCGCCGTGTCCTCGGCGTCTCGGTCGCCCTTTCCGAGGCCGAAGTCCATTGGCGTGCCTTCCTCGAAAGCCTCCATCAGCGTGGCCTGCGAGGCGTCGAATTCATCGTCTCCGATGACCATGCCGGATTGCACGCCGCACGCCGCGCCGTCTTCGGCGCCGCACACTGGCAACGATGCCAGTTCCACCTCGCCCAAAACGCCATCCACCACGCCCCCAACCACGCCATCCGCAAACGCATCGGCGCAGAACTCCGGACCGTCTGGAACGCAAATTCCCTCGCCGCTGCCCAGATCGCTCTCACAACCCTCGTCAATGCCTATCGCGACACCGCACCAAAGCTCGCCGATTGGCTCGAACGAAATATCCCCGAAGGCCTCACCGTCTTCACACTGCCAGAACCCCACCAGCGCCGGCTTCGCACTTCCAACCCCATGGAACGCGGCATCCAGCAGGAACTCAAACGCCGCACCACCAAAATCAGGGTCTTCCCCAACGAAGCCTCCCTCGAACGCCTCGTCAGCGCCGTCCTCGTCGAAATCGATGAAAAATGGGCCGCCGACACCAAGGGCTACATCAAGTGGGACTACCAGGATGCCTGACCCCCGCTCGCCCTATTTTCCAGACATCAGGTTGCTCAATCGCTCGCAACCCTAACCCATATTTAGCAGTACCTCGAATAAACCTTATAGTATCAACATCTTACACTCGTAAAAAAGTCCGAGTGGCACTACAACCGCATCCAAAGGGTGTCAGACGGTGAGTTTCTGGATCCCTCCTGGCGCGGCATTGAGTTCCAGCGCATCATAAATCCGGCGCAAGGCTGGTTCGGCGACCGTGGCCTTGCGGACATGCAGGGTGCGACCGTCGCGCTGCTGGAAGGTTGCGGTGATGCGTTGCTGCACCGAGAGGATTTCGCGCAATCGGGTCCATGACAAGGGATCCCCTGCCGCTTCCAGTTTGCGCCGGATTGCCTGGATTGAGCAACCTGATGTCTGGAAAATAGGGCGAGCGGGGGTCAGGCATCCTGGTAGTCCCACTTGATGTAGCCCTTGGTGTCGGCGGCCCATTTTTCATCGATTTCGACGAGGACGGCGCTGACGAGGCGTTCGAGGGAGGCTTCGTTGGGGAAGACCCTGATTTTGGTGGTGCGGCGTTTGAGTTCCTGCTGGATGCCGCGTTCCATGGGGTTGGAAGTGCGAAGCCGGCGCTGGTGGGGTTCTGGCAGTGTGAAGACGGTGAGGCCTTCGGGGATATTTCGTTCGAGCCAATCGGCGAGCTTTGGTGCGGTGTCGCGATAGGCATTGACGAGGGTTGTGAGAGCGATCTGGGCAGCGGCGAGGGAATTTGCGTTCCAGACGGTCCGGAGTTCTGCGCCGATGCGTTTGCGGATGGCGTGGTTGGGGGCGTGGTGGATGGCGTTTTGGGCGAGGTGGAACTGGCATCGTTGCCAGTGTGCGGCGCCGAAGACGGCGCGGCGTGCGGCGTGCAATCCGGCATGGTCATCGGAGACGATGAATTCGACGCCTCGCAGGCCACGCTGATGGAGGCTTTCGAGGAAGGCACGCCAATGGACTTCGGCCTCGGAAAGGGCGACCGAGACGCCGAGGACACGGCGGCGTTCATCGGGTCCGATGCCGATGGCCGAGAGCACGGCGGCATCGCGGACGACGCCATTATCGCGCATTTTTTCATATCTGGCGTCGAGGATGAGGTAGCGGATCTCGGCGAGGGGTCGGGTGCGCCAGGCGGCGAGTTCGTCATCGAGCAGCTTGCTGGCGCGGCTGACCTGAGCGGAGGAGAGGCTTTCGATGCCGAATTCGCGCATGACGGCCTCGACGTCGCGGGTGGAGACGCCTTTGATGTACATTTCGGCGACGGCGACCATGACGGCGCGGACCGAGCGTCGGCCGCGTTCGAGGGACTGTGGGTAGAAGGGTTCGCCCACGTGACCGGCGGTTTTGGGGACATCGACGGTGATCGACCCGGCCGGGGTATCGATCCGCTTGGGCTTGTAGCCATTGGCGTAACCCTGACGATCGGGGTTGCGCTCGTAGTGACTGGCGTGGAGGAAGCGTTCGCGCTCGATCTGCATGGCGAGTTCGAAGGTCCTGGCAAATACCGTGGCGATATCGCCTGCGCCGTTTTCGATCAGATGTTCCAAAAGTGCCTCGATAATCGTATCCTTTTTGGCGTCCATTCATCGGTCTCCATGTTGGTGTGAACAACTGCATGGAATACCAGAATGAACAGCCCTTGCCGGGGCATGCCCCGGCAAGGGCACCAACTCCCAACCCAAAATGAATTTCCAGACGTCAGGTTACACCACCATTGCCTGGACCAGTTGATAAGCCAGCACGGTGATGAATAGATGCCCTTCGGTGCGGTCCGCTTTGTGATGGAACACCGGTCGCAGGCCGAGTTCCGATTTGAGACCGCGAAACACCGCCTCCAGATCGGTCAACATGGTGTAGGTGTGCCACAAGGTGGCGGCGTCCCAGGTGGTTTCATTGCTGCGCAGACAATAGACCCCGGGATGTGTCAGCATTGAACCCTCGAGTGGAGCCTTGACCCAGGTGATCGACGCGGCCTTGGCTCCGGTCTCATCCGGAGTCACGGTGATCTCGTAGTGTTGCCCGATGCCGTTGCTCTTCTCGATCAATCGGCCGATGCGTCGCTGGATATCAGCCAGCTTTTTCTGTCCGTGGGGTTTTGCCAGGCCGGCGGCGAGCGGATTGAGCAACCTGATGTCTGGAAAATAGGGCGAGCGGGGGTCAGGCATCCTGGTAGTCCCACTTGATGTAGCCCTTGGTGTCGGCGGCCCATTTTTCATCGATTTCGACGAGGACGGCGCTGACGAGGCGTTCGAGGGAGGCTTCGTTGGGGAAGACCCTGATTTTGGTGGTGCGGCGTTTGAGTTCCTGCTGGATGCCGCGTTCCATGGGGTTGGAAGTGCGAAGCCGGCGCTGGTGGGGTTCTGGCAGTGTGAAGACGGTGAGGCCTTCGGGGATATTTCGTTCGAGCCAATCGGCGAGCTTTGGTGCGGTGTCGCGATAGGCATTGACGAGGGTTGTGAGAGCGATCTGGGCAGCGGCGAGGGAATTTGCGTTCCAGACGGTCCGGAGTTCTGCGCCGATGCGTTTGCGGATGGCGTGGTTGGGGGCGTGGTGGATGGCGTTTTGGGCGAGGTGGAACTGGCATCGTTGCCAGTGTGCGGCGCCGAAGACGGCGCGGCGTGCGGCGTGCAATCCGGCATGGTCATCGGAGACGATGAATTCGACGCCTCGCAGGCCACGCTGATGGAGGCTTTCGAGGAAGGCACGCCAATGGACTTCGGCCTCGGAAAGGGCGACCGAGACGCCGAGGACACGGCGGCGTTCATCGGGTCCGATGCCGATGGCCGAGAGCACGGCGGCATCGCGGACGACGCCATTATCGCGCATTTTTTCATATCTGGCGTCGAGGATGAGGTAGCGGATCTCGGCGAGGGGTCGGGTGCGCCAGGCGGCGAGTTCGTCATCGAGCAGCTTGCTGGCGCGGCTGACCTGAGCGGAGGAGAGGCTTTCGATGCCGAATTCGCGCATGACGGCCTCGACGTCGCGGGTGGAGACGCCTTTGATGTACATTTCGGCGACGGCGACCATGACGGCGCGGACCGAGCGTCGGCCGCGTTCGAGGGACTGTGGGTAGAAGGGTTCGCCCACGTGACCGGCGGTTTTGGGGACATCGACGGTGATCGACCCGGCCGGGGTATCGATCCGCTTGGGCTTGTAGCCATTGGCGTAACCCTGACGATCGGGGTTGCGCTCGTAGTGACTGGCGTGGAGGAAGCGTTCGCGCTCGATCTGCATGGCGAGTTCGAAGGTCCTGGCAAATACCGTGGCGATATCGCCTGCGCCGTTTTCGATCAGATGTTCCAAAAGTGCCTCGATAATCGTATCCTTTTTGGCGTCCATTCATCGGTCTCCATGTTGGTGTGAACAACTGCATGGAATACCAGAATGAACAGCCCTTGCCGGGGCATGCCCCGGCAAGGGCACCAACTCCCAACCCAAAATGAATTTCCAGACGTCAGGTTACACCACCGGCGAGCGTGGTGAGACCGGCCTCGAACCGGGTGATGAACCGATCGGTGATTGCGGTCTCCTTGGTCTTGCGCCCCTCGGAGTGGCAATAGAGCCGAACCTCCGCACCATCCTCGCTCAGCACGCGTTGCAATTTGACCGTCTCGTTCGACGCGGTCAGCGTGCTGATCGCCTGATCCGGATCGAACTGGCGGGTGCGTTCGCGGCTGACCACCAGGTAGCGGTATCGGTGTTTTATGAGCCATGCGACGTTGGCTGCGGTGGCGATGCCGGCATCCATGATGACCAGCGCCCCTTTGGGGGCGGTGAGGCCGTCGAGCATCTCCGCCAGGGTCGTGGCTTCACCGACATTGCCGGCGAACATCTTTGAGCGGCGCACGAAGCCGCTGCCATCGAGGACCAGGCCGAGGGTAACCAGAGGGCAGTCGGTTCGCTTCTCCTTTGATCGGCCGCGAGCGGCCTTGGCGTTACCGCTGGCGGTACCTTCGAAATACGTGTTGGTCAGATCGTAGAGGGTGACGGTAAGCGGCAGTCCGAACAAATCCTGGATCCGACCAAACAAAGCGGTCTCGATCTTGTTTCGGTGGCGCACGAGAAGATCGGATGTGCGATACAGGCGGATCAACGGCATGGCATCGAAGTCCACGTCAAGCAGTTCGCCGAGGGCACTGCGCTCGCGAAGCCAGCGCCACGTTGCGAGTTCGCTGCCCGGCGCTGCCATGCGGCCAATGAGACTGCCGGCTACCGCGGCGCGTTGGACTCCATTGAAGTCGAGATCGCGGAGGATCTGATCGATCCCTAGCCATTTCATTGCGGCGATGCCGACCGCTTCGACCCCGATCGACCGGGGCCGGGTGAGTTGCAGCGAGGCGACATCGACTTCGGTGTAAATTGCAGAGGACGCGGACGACGGTGGGAACAAGCTTGCCTGAGCGGCGGTCGACGGGCTCGGTGGAGCCTGGCGTCCAGCGTCCGATCGGGCCGCCCCTGGCTGGGCCGCCTCTGGCTGGGCTGCGATGAGACGGGCGGCATATCGTTGAGCCATGGTCTCGATGATCTCGGGTTCTGCGAGCATACCGACCTGTCCGGCGAGCAAGGCGTCGATCCTGGAGCACAGCGCCTGCCAGTCGCTCTGTGGCAGGTCGAACTGGCGGCCAAGGTTGAGCAGGGTAATCTGGCGGACCTGCTTACCGTTGCGCTCGGAGGCGACGAGGCGGTAGGTGAAGTATGTTTCGTTATCGGACTTATTCCGGGTTTTTGTTTTGCGGATAAACATTGCCGAGACATGAGGCCGGCGCGGTGGAGCGTCAAGGGGTCTGCAATATTATTATGGCACTACAAATAAAAACAAAACCGAAAGAACGCAATATCAATATGTTATGCGACTTCGTTACACGTTATGATCGATTTAGCGCTAAAGATGGGCTAACTTGTTGTCTGGGTACTTATGGAATGGGCATGTCCCGTCCGGTTCGAACCATGGAGTGCTCGATCAGGTCGAAGCCTTTTGACGGCACTGTCAGGTTGACGCGCCGGTCGAGCGATCATAGCGATCCTGAATGATTTCCATGATTTCTGCACGTCGGTTGAAGGGTTATCGCTTTCCCCGCTCGGTGGTCGCTTATGCGGTCTGGGCCTACCACCGCTTTGCGATTAGCCTGCGCGATGCGGAAGATCTTCTGGCGGCGCGAGGTGTGATGGTCAGCTACGAGACCGTCCGCGCATGGGTTAATCGCTTCGGGCCGCAGATGGCAGCCCACATCCGGCGTGACCGGCCGCACGCTTCCGATACATGGCATCTGGAGAAGTCGTGATCAAGATCCGCGGCGTGCGGCATTGGCTCTGGCGCGCCGTCGACGGTCGGGGTGACGTGCTGGAAATCCTGGTCCAAAGTCGACGAAATGCGCCTGCAGCCAGGAAGTGCCTGAGAAAACTCATGCGTAACTGGGGTGTGCCGCGGGTGGTCGTGACCGACAAGCTCAGAAGATACGATGTCGCCTTGCGCAAGGATTGCCCCAGTGCCGATCACCGTTCCCATAAGGGGCTGAACAATCGGGCCGAGGCATCACACCGTCATACGCGGCGACGAGAAAAGGTCATGGCGCGGTTCAAATCGCCAGGCCATGCCCAGAGATTCCTCTCCACGCATGACCAGATTGCCACCTTGTTTCGCCCCAAACGTTATCGTCTCTCCGCCAGATCCTTCCGCCACGCCAGAGCCGACGCCTTCTCGCTCTGGGCCGACTATGCTGCCCAACTGGCAGCCTGATCCATCACCAGACGGGATAATCCACACGTCATACCAACCGCCCTAACGCGTAACCTGTGCCCAATCTCTAGTCCCGATTGAGGTAATTTTTGCAGGATCGCTGACGAGGAAGTTCCAAGCGTTTTTGGCTGCATTGCGCATGTCCTGATAGCTGTTCCAGACGAGGCTGCTCAGCTTGTTTCCGCGCAGATAATCCCAGACATTTTCCATTGGATTGAGTTCGGGGGCGTAGGGCGGCAGTGGTATCAGGGTCATGTTGTCGGGCACGATCAGGCGTTCGCCTGGCTGGTGCCAGCCAGCACCGTCGCAGACCAGGATCGCGTGGGCGGAGGCTGCGATTTGGGTGCTGATTTCCTTGAGGTGTTCGTTCATCGCCTCGGTATTCACGCTCGGCATAATGATGGCAGCACCGACCCCGCGCGCCGGACAAATTGCCCCAAAGATATACAGGCTATCATGGCGGGTATCACGTACCATCGCCGGCCGCGAGCCGGTTTCGGCCCAGACATACTCGATCGAGCCCTTCTGCCCGACCCGCGCTTCGTCCTTACATGAGGGTTTGGCTGTCAATGGTGATTTTGCAGATGGCACTCCTTAAATCCGGTTTTCAACATCAACGTAGTTCGCAGGTCCAGGGCGATCTTTAATCTCGCAGCTATGCTGCGTCACCTTACATGCGGTCGGGTCCAACAACACCGGATCCGTGACCATAATGCCTCATTCACGAGGCGTAGCCCTGGTGAGACGCGACCCACCTGAAACGCGGTGGCTGGGGGCCACCAAAGAAGAAGACGGTCGCGCACCCCGCATTACCGTCGGCAGTTATCCCACCAACGGCAATTCTGTCAGCTTATGCCATAGTGTCTGCTTGGGCCTTGATCTCGACGCCGTCGGGCAGCAGTCCGGTTTCGACGTAACGCCAGAGCGCGATCAACAATTTTCTTGCCATTGCGACGATCGCAATTCGCCGGGTGCGCCCTTGCAGCGTGCCGACCCGCTCGCGGAACCAAGCTGCGAGCGCGCTGCCCGGCTGGTAGCGAAGCCACAGCCACGCAAGCTGGATCAGCGTCGTACGTGCGCGCGGATTGCCGGCACGTCCGATATGTCGATCACGAACCATGCTGCCGCTTTGATACGGCATCGGTGCGATACCGACGTAGCTGGCGAGCTGGCGGCGGTTGTCAAACGGGCGGTAGAGCACCTCGCGCACCAGCACGGCGGAGAAGTTTTCGCCAATGCCGCGGATGCGTTGTAACGCCGATATTTTCTGGACGATCGTGTCGTCAAACGTCGCAGCCTGCCGTGCAGTCCGCTCAGCCTCTACCTCCCTGATCTGCTCCAAAGCTAAAACGAGCCGACGCCGCAGGCGGTCGATCTCGGCTCGCAGCAAAGGTGGCAACGGGCGGCCGTCAGCAGTTTGCAGTGCCTCGACGTCGCGTTCCCAGGAGCGCAGGGACGGTCTTCCCCGTATGCCCTGGGTAAACAGCAATGCCTCGATGGTATTTTCAATGCGCTGCTTTTCTTGGACCAGACGTTCGCGTTCTCGGTGCGGACGCTTGGCATCCTCCTCTTCGGGGGTTGGAACGCGCACCATGCTGCATACTTGCCGATCGCCCGCCAGCCACGCCGCCAGCACGCGAAGCATGCCTTCGGCATCAAGCCGATCGGTCTTGGCGCGGCGTGCGCGCCGGTTGACCAGGATGCTGGTCGGTTCGAGCACGTAGGCATCGACACCATGCGCCGTCAGCAATCTGTGCAGCCAGAACCCGTCCCGGCCTGCCTCAAAACAACACGCAACGCCGATGTCACTATGACCCGATTTGGCCGACTCTCGCGTCCGTACCGACGTGATCAACGCCAGGAGTGCGGCGCTCTCGCCCCCTTCGATGCGATGCAGACGCGCCTTCTCGCTACCACCAGGCGTCCGCACGGCAACAAGCCAAGACGAGACGCTGAGTTCGATAGCGATACGAATAGTATTATTGAACGACATGACAACAGACTCCTCTCTCAGTGGTTGCGGATGCCTGCCATTATGCACAAAACACTTGGCGCCACCGCCCTCATAGCATCTGAAACCACACCTCGATTGATTTGCCGGCCGCCGAGGCTGGCAGCGCATCGCAGCTCAGGCTGGCGAAGTTTTTTTAAAAGTCTCCTGCGCCACCGCATCTTTCTTTGGGTGGAAAGGGCGCGGCTGTAGCCGGGTCAGCCCCAGTTGGCGTAACCACTTGCCGATCGTGCGCTCATGCACTTCCACCGAAAACCGCCGCGCCACCAGCGCCTTCAGATCAACGCAGCGCCAGCGCACAACCTTGTCGGTCTCTGGATCAGGCCCCTTGATCACCAAGGCCTTCAACTCCTGCATTTGCGCCTCGCTCAGCTCCGGTCGACGCCCCGAACCTACCCGTGACGTTAAGCCACTCACCCCTTCGGCATTGTAGCGACGCACCCAGTCGCGCAATATCTGACGCTGCATGCCGCTCAACGCAGCTGCCTCCGCACGCGATTTGCCCTCAAGCACCAGCGCCAATGCCGAAAGCCGGCGAACCACATCGCCGTCGCGCTGGCGCGACATCAAACGGCGTAAATCGGCCGCCGTATGATCATGATTGGTGATCGCCAATGCCTGCGACATGATCCCTCCGTCCTCGCGAATCGACAGAAATCATTCAAACACAGCCACAAAAATTTGAGAATCCCCCGCGAGTCAACCGTTTAGCCGGTTGGTATCACACCAGCAACTTGACAGTGCCCTGGTCGCCCATACGGGCCGCGGGCCTCAGGAATCCCCCCATTTTCCATAGGTCCAGGTATTGCGCCGATTCGCTGCGATTCTCTACCAAGCGTTGGAATGCATGGATGAGGGTGGATCATGGGAATTGCAGCATCGAAAAAGCGTGATGGTGGGCGGTTGAAGGACATCCGCGCATTCATTGACGAGTTGTATGCCCACGATCTCCACGCCAAACGCGTTGACTCCCTGTCTGCTGCGACACTGGGCGTGATGACCGGCGCGTCGCTCGCCGTCGCGATGATCGGTCAGGCGTTGGCACAGGCGCGCGGGCTGGTGACCAAGCACGCGATCAAGCAGGTTGATCGCATGCTCAGTAACGAGAGTATCGACGTCTGGGAAAGCTTCGCCCGTTGGGTACCGCATCTGGTGGGTTCGCAGACCGACATCGTCGTTGCCATGGACTGGACGGATTTCGACGGCGACGATCAGGCAACGTTGGCGCTCAACCTGGTGAGCAAGCATGGCCGGGCGATGCCTCTGTTGTGGCTGTCGATGTGGAAAGAGGAATTGAAAGATCAGCGCAACGCCATCGAGGATACTTGCCTGCGCCGCCTGTCGGAGGTTGTCCCGCCCGGCTGCCGCGTGACCATCCTGGCCGACCGCGGCTTCGGTGACCACAAGCTGTTCGCGTATCTTACGGAGCTTGGCTTTGCCTATATCATTCGCTTCCGCGGCAACATCCATGTCACCGATGCCGCAGGCGAGACGCGAACCGCGGCGGACTGGGTCGGCAAATCGGGCCGGGCGCGCAAACTGCGTGGTGCGCGCGTCACCGCCTCGCACGCCTATCAGGTCGGTGCCGTGGTGTGCGTACATGCGCGTGACATGAAGGAGCCGTGGTGCCTGGCGAGCAGTGACGCCGTGGCGTCTGCAGGGACATTGATCAAGCAATATTCCCGGCGCTGGACGATCGAACCCAGCTTCAGGGACGTCAAGGATTTGCGTTTTGGGATGGGGATGGCTGAGATCCGCATCGCCGAACCAGAGCGGCGCGATCGGCTGCTGCTCATCAGCGCGTTTGCGATGGCGCTGCTGACCATGCTCGGGACGGCAGGCGAGAGCCTGGGAATGGATCGACAGCTCAAGTCCAACACTTCGAAGACCCGCTCACACTCGTTGTTCCGTCAGGGGTGCATGCTCTATGAATTGATCCCGAACATGCCGAAGCACCGGCTACTGCCCCTGATGCGGCGGTTCACGGAAATGCTGCGCAGCAGCGGCATATTCGGCAATTCCATGCCGGCTACGTAATGAGGGGATGAGTGAGGCCGCGGGCAGGCCGTTGATTAGCACAGTGGGCGAGCCCACTGCGACCATGTCGGGCGGTCCGACGCATGTCACCTTGTCGGTCACTCGTGCCGCCGGCAGACCACCGATGAGCACATTGGGCGAGCCGGTGAGGATCGGTCCCCCAACATGCGGAACTGGCCCGTCACTCTCCGGGCAGGTGTGCATGTCGGTCATTCGGGCTGCAGGTTTTTCTCCGGCCATGAAACGATGCTAGCCGATCACCCATGGCCCGGAAAGCCTCAATCCTGCTTCCATGGCCCCCCTGCCCTGCCCGAAATCTTCAATCTGGCCCACGCCAACGTTACTCGGCAACGCGCGGCGTGCGGCCCCTACCCCGATAGCCCCCCGAATAATTCCACTACGCGCGATAATATGCGTTATCGCGGCTGAGAAATGCCGCAAGAAAACCCACCTGCGGACAGCCCGCTAGGCGGTGATCCGCAGGAAACTTTTCTTGATCTATGCAATACCGATACCATGACGTCACTAACTAAAGTCGAGTTTCACCTACTTCGGGGGCGTCCCAACACCAAGTAGAGGCAATTCAAGGAAAATCATCGCAAAAAACCCAACGACCCGCCTATCGAGCTTCCGGCCATTAAGGACGAATCATAATTAAGATAAGGCAACAATCCCGCGACCACCTTGTCCTGATGAACTTTTCGTGATGATTGGATTGGTTTATCCTGGGGACAGTCTTACCAATGGCTACAGCGACCAAACCACCACTTCCGTCCATCTCGCTCAAGCCAGGCGCACGCCGGACCCCGACCGAACCCTCCAAAGTCATGACGCTGTTCGTCATGATCGTCGTCACCCTCTATTTCGGCCGCGAAGTCCTAATCCCGATCGCCCTGGCCCTGCTGCTCGCCTTCCTGCTGGTGCCATTGGTCTCGCTATTCCGCCGCATGCATCTCGGGCGCATCCCCTCCGTGCTGCTCGTGGTCACCGTCACCATCGGCATACTGCTCGCCCTCGGCAGCGTCATCGGCAGCCAGATCGGGTCCCTCGCCGGTGACCTGCCGAAATACACCACCACCATCGAAACCAAGGTCAGCACCCTCAAAGCCGCCACCCTTGGCCGACTCACGAAACTGGTGCAGACTAATAACAGCCCAAACGCCATCCCCTCGCCGGCGTCCCGGTCGACCGCATCGCAATCCCCCTCGCAGCCAGCGCACGCCGGCAAATCAGCCCCGGCCCAGGCCCAGCCGGCGCCCTCGGCAAACTCGCGCTGGGGCATGGCGAAGGAGTTCCTCACCCCCATCCTCTCGCCGCTTGCAACACTCGGCATCGTCTTCATCGTGGCCATTTTCGCGCTCCTCCAAAGTGAAGATTTGCGCGATCGCCTGATCCGCCTACTTGGCGCCGACGACATCCACCGCACAACCATCGCCATGGACGATGCCGACAGCCGCTTGCGGCGCTATTTCCTCACCCAACTCACCGTCAACACCGCGTTCGGCCTGGTTGTCGGCATCGGCCTGTTCATCATCGGCGTCCCAAACCCTGTTCTCTGGGGGGTCCTCTCGGCGCTGCTGCGCTTCATCCCCTACATCGGCTCGTTCATCTCCGCCCTGCTGCCGATCGCCCTGGCCGCCGGCGTCGAGCCCGGCTGGTCGATGGCGCTCTGGACTGCAGCCCTCTACGTCGTTGTCGAAGGCATCACCGGCCAGGCGATCGAGCCGTTGGTCTATGGCCACAGCACCGGCATCTCGCCCTTCGCCGTCGTGGTGGCCGCCATCTTCTGGTCCTGGGTCTGGGGCCCGGTCGGCCTGTTCCTGTCCACGCCGCTCACCCTGTGCCTGGTGGTCCTGGGCCGTAACGTCAAACGCCTGGAGTTCCTCGATGTCATGTTCGGCGACCGCCCCGCCCTCAGCCCGGTCGAAAGCTTCTATCAGCGCATCCTGGCTGAAGACGGCGATGAAGTGCTCGAACAGGCTGAAATACTGCTCAAAGAAATGCCGCTCTCGGAGTATTACGACGACGTCGCCCTCAAAGGCATGCAACTCGCCGCCATTGATGCCGAACGCGGCGTACTCGCCGCCGATCAGCTCGAGACCGTCAAAAAAACCATCTACGAGCTGGTCGAAAGCCTGACCGAACACATCGGAAAGCGCAACGACCCGGCCGATGCCACCGATCCGTTATCCGCAGGCGCACCCCCGCTGGACGGCGCCCCCGCCATCCTCAGCATCGCCGGCCGCGGCCCACTCGACGAACCGGCCTCCGCCATGCTGGTGCACCTCCTGCAGGACCAGGGCATCGCCGCCCGAATGGTCAGATACAACGACGTTTCCCGCCACACCCTGCAAAACCTCGACGTCAGCAACGTCGCCATGGCCTCAATCGCATATCTCGACATCAGCGGCAGCCCCGCTCACTTGCGCTACCTGATCCGCCGCCTCCGGCGCTACCTGCCCCCCGGCACGCCAATCCTCGTCGGACTCTGGCCCAGCGACGATCCCGCTCAGGATCAGACCCGCACCGCCATCGGTGCCGATCATTATGCCAACTCCTTCGCTGACGTCATCAAGTCCTGCGTCACCGTTATCGCCGCAGACCATATCCCGCTGCCCGGCTGATTTTGAGACGGTAACTTTGAGGTTTCCTAAAAGGGCTCTGACACCTGGAGCAACGGTCAGACTGAAGGTCAAATCAACCGACTGAAGACGCTGAAAGGGGCGAGGTACGGCCGTGCGGGCGTCGATTTACTCCGCGCGCGAATGATGCCCCTCAAAGTCGACCCGAATCACACGAATTGAGGCAGAGCCTTTAAGGGAAACTGACAGCTCGATCAGCGCCTCCAGCCGCCGCCACGGCAAAACACGCTCCATCTCCGCCAGAAACACGTCCCGACGGGTGAACTTCCGCTGTTTCCGGAAACCGTCATACTCAGCAAAACTGCGCTGCATCCAGGGGCATCCTCTCTGTCAAACACAGTGAATCATACCGAAAACGTATCGTAAATGATTTTTTCAGAGTTTCCTTAAGGGAAACTGACACCTGCATCTGCCACGATCAATGCCGGATCAGGTCATACTACGCTACGCTCTGGCCAGACTGCCCAGGTTGCTGGTCTGAGTTCAGGGGCAGTCGCCAGGTCCACCGGTAGCCCGGCGCCGGTCACGTGAGGTAGGAGTGAACTACGCCGATCAGTTCTTCTGCCGCTTGCGCGCGATCGGTTTCATGCTGGTCCGGATCGACGATATGCTGTCGGATATGGTGCTCGATCACAGTGCCGATGAACCCATCCAAGGCGCCACGACATGCCGTCGCCTGTTGCAACAGGGCGGTGCATCGTGCGTCTTCTTGTAAGGCTGTCTGCATGGCTTCCACCTGACCGCGGATGCGGCTCAGTCGGTTCACCAGCTTGCGTTTTTCCTTGTCGGTGTATTGCATTGCCTCTTGACCAGATACTGTGAGGGGGTATATAGCACATCAGGCCACGAAATGCGAATTTCGATGGTTTTGATCAACCCAATGTGCCAAGGACCCCATGAAATCGCGATCGAACAGCCAACCTTCAGAGGACGATAGTAAGCGCTTTTCGCTTGCTGTCATGTTCACCGTGGGATGGACGATTGCCCGGGCCGGATACACGGCTGGAGAAATCTGCGCGACGCGCTGAACTCCGCCCCCTCCGCCTGGGTTTAAGCCAACGCTGACCAGGAGGAGGGATCGATATGATCTTCCGCAGAAAACTATTGAACCGGCCATCTTCGCCGGTCACGATCGCCGCGTCGAATAACGCAGCTTTGCCGCGCCGTCGGCTTGTCGCCTGCTGGCGTCCCGATGGTGCTGGGCGGCTTGTGATCTATTGGAAAGTGATCGCGGAATCGCGCGGCGAGCCTCCGGGCTAAACCCGGCACGGATCACCATCGACGTCTGCCCATTCCCACCCATTCCTTGCCGATCACGGAGACATGCCATGTCCGCCGAAACTGATATCCTGATCTCCCCCGCGAGCGCCCACATCACCCTCCCCGCCGGTCTCGAAGACCGTCTGCGCGACCGGCTCCGCATCCAGAGACTGCGCACCGGCAAGGGGGGCCTACGCAGCCGCATCGTCCTCGGTCTCTCCTTGGTCGGTCCGGGCCTGCTCGTCATGCTGGGCGATAATGACGCCGGGGGTGTCATCACTTATGCTCAGACAGGTGCCACCTACGGCTTCAGCCTGTTCATCCCGCTGATGATCCCGCTCGGCTTCATCGCATACTTGGTCCAGGAAATGACCATCCGGCTCGGAGCCGTCACCCGCCGCGGGCACGCCGAGATGATCTGGAAGCGCTACGGCGCCTTCTGGGGGGCGTTTTCGCTGATTGATCTGGTGGTCGCGAACATCCTCACACTGATGACCGAGTTCATCGGCATCCGGGTTGCGAGCGAGGTTTTCCATGTCCCCTACCTGGTAACGATCCCACTCGCCTTCGTCTTCATCGTGAGCATTCTGATGTTCCTGAAATATTCGAGCTGGGAGCGTATTTCGCTGGTCGTCGCGGGGTTTAATCTGGTATTCCTGCCTCTGGCGTTATTCTCGCATCCCGACTGGGGTGCAGTCGCCCGCACCTTCACCGGCAGCGGTTGGGCGTTGCCGGGCGGGCTGCTTTCTGCTGGATTCCTGATCCTCGTTTCGGCGAACATCGGCACCACGATCGCACCATGGCAGTTGTTTTTTCAGCAATCCTGCGTGGTCGATAAAGGTATTCTCCCGCAGGACATCAAGGCGAGCCGGCGCGATCTCATGCTCGGCGTCATCGGCATGGTTGTGGTGGCCACATCCATCATCGTGATTTCGGGGCAGTATCTGCATGGCATGCCGAATGCGGCCTCGCTGGATGACCATTCGGTGCTCGCAGGCATCGGATCGAAGTTGGGGCATGGTGCCATGATCGTTTTTGCGCTCGGCCTGCTTGAGGCCGGCCTGATTGCTTCGATCGTAATCACCGCCAGCACCGCCTGGGCGATCGGCGAGGCGCTCGACGTGCCCCGCTCGGTCAATATCTCGCCACGTCGGTCGCTGTATTTCTATGCACCGGCAATCTTCGGCACCGCGATTGCCGCGGGGGTGTTGATGCTACCGCACGTGCCAGTCGGGTTCCTGAACCTGACCGTCCAGGTGATTGCGACAGTGTTCATGCCTGCAGCCATGTTGTTCCTGCTAATGCTGCTAAACGACCGGGAATTGCTGGGTGAGCATGTTAATTCACCGACGCGCAACATCCTTTCGGTTGGCGTCATGGTTATGCTGATCGCCTGCAATGGCCTGTACGGCATCGCCACCGTGTTTCCCCATGCCCTTTGAAATTTTGTCGCTCAGGAGCGTCACGCCATGAACCAGGACAATCGTTCTCCCGCCAGTGAAACCAGGCGCTCGAAAGGCGTCAGCCGGATCCCTGTGCCGCGGAGGGTCCGCGCCAGCCAGCGTGACCTCGATCGGAACGCCCATGACAGCAGCGCCGACATCGCCGCGATTGCCCACGCCGAGGGCTGGCTAACCCCGCTCATCCCGATCCAACGGGTCAGGTTGCGGCCCTGGCAGCAAGCTATCTTCTGGGGGCTACGGCTTTATATCGGTGTTATGCTGATCATCATGGGCTGGGGATTTTTCCACGCAGCGGGTGGATAGGTGGCCGTTTCCTTGCAAAGAACAATAGACTGATCTCAGCCACCGCGAGACATTGGACTCGGTGGTAGATCGGTCGCATTTCAAATAGGTGGCCAACCATGGCTTCAAAGACATGTGCCATGCTGGTGGCATTCCCTATCTGCCTCATGATCAATTATCCGGCTGGTGCCGATCAGCAGAACCAAACGACACCGGCTCCCACCACATTCTGGACCCGCAATGCGCTATTCGGATCGTGGGATGGCATGAAACCCACATTGAGCGATAACGGAATCACGATCGGCTTCAACGAACAGGCGGTAACCTCCAACGTACTCGGAGGTGGCGCGCGGCAGGGCGACGAATTCGCTGCCCTGCTGACACCGTCAGCGCGGGTCGATCTCGGCCGATATACCGGCATCCCCGGCCTTGCCGCGTATGTCTCCGCCTGGGTGGTGCAGGGCCACGGCCCGACCGCCTTTAACGTGCATAGCCTGAGCGGCCTCGCCTACGTCGAGGCGCCGGATGGTGCCCGTCTGGCCGATGCCTATCTAACGTGGCACGCGCCGCACGACGCCATTCATGTGAAGGTCGGAAAATTCGGCATCGACGAGAATTTCGACCAGAATCCCGCCGCGGCAACTTTGCTCAACTCTAACTTCACCTATCGCGACATCATGGCGAACAACCTGCCGGGCGGTGGCCCCGCCTATTCCTACGAAGGTCCGGGCGCCATGCTCGGGGTTCAGGCAACCAAGCTGCTCCGACTGCGAATCGGCCTGTTCAGTGGCGATCCGCTCGGTCGCCCGCTGGAAGGACCACAGCCTCCGGCGCGCGATGCCGGCGGTCTCGCGTTTCCGCTCGATACCGGCGCTCTGTTCATCGCCGAAGCCGATGACGCCTATCGGATGCCAGGCTTAGGCAATGGGACGCTACGTGTCGGAGGGCTCTACGACACGCTCAGCCGCCCGGACCTGCTATTCAGCATCACCGGCCAAAGCCTCGCCGCCTCATCTCCCGGCCCGGCCCGGCCCGATCGCGGTGAATACGTGATTTACGCCGGCGACACCCAGACACTCTGGCACGGGCTGGACACACGCCGGCTGCGTGGCTTCGCGCGCCTTGCCTATGCGCCACCCGCGCAGAACGCAATCACGCTCGATGTCCAGGCGGGTCTGGTGCTCGATGCGCCGCTTGTTGACCGCCCGGATGACACGGCAGCTCTCGCGATCAGCTATGACCGGATCAGCACACGGAAAATCGACTTCGTCCGTAGTGAAAATGCAATTACCGGCAGCGCGCTTCCGATCCCAGCGAGCGAAACCGATGTCGAGCTTGACTACAACGCTGAGCTCGCACCCTGGCTCATTGCAACGCCGGATATGCAATACATCGTCCGACCTGGCGGCGGCATCGCGGACCCAACCACGCCGAGCCGACGGGAACCGAATGTCTTCGCGGCGCAACTTCAGTTGACGCTCACGTTCTGAATGTCGTCAGGGATGGCAAGGAAGCTCAAATGACCACCCTCCCACAACCGCTTGCCGTACCGTTTCTGACGACTATTTCCGATTTCGCGATCGCCTTCGTGCTCGGCACCCTGATTGGTGCCGAACGGCAATGGCGCCAACGCTCCGCCGGCTTGCGGACGACGGTGCTGGTGGCACTCGGTGCCGCGGCCTTCGCCGATCTCGGCGTTCGTCTGGCTGGTCCGGCCGGTTCGACCCGCGTGGTAGCCTACATCGTCTCGGGGATCGGCTTTCTCGGTGCCGGAGTCATTTTAAAGGATGGCGCGAATATCCGCGGTATCAACACAGCGGGAACCCTCTGGTGCTCTGCGGCGGTGGGTGCTTTCAGCGGGTGCGGCTTTCCTGCGGAAGCCACCGCGCTAACCGGCTTCATCCTCGCGGGGAATACCCTGCTGCGCCCACTGGTCAATTATATCAATCGCCGACCGATCGATGCCCGTGCGACCGAGGCGCAATATGCGATTCACGCAATGTGCGATCCGGCCGATGTTTCGGATGTGCGCGACCTGCTGTTCGCCGAGCTGGAAGCGGCGCACTATCCGATCCGCGAAATCGAAATCCTCTCCGATAGCGAGGAAATGGTCGAGTTGGCAGCAACCCTTGTGCCAACCAATGCGAAACCGGAGGAACTCGATGCCGTCGTCACGGCTCTAGACCCAATGTCCGCTGAGTGATCGGCGGCCCGCCCATGGCATGTATGATGTCGAGGGTTGTGCCGGATGGCCGGCACAGAGCCTCATACATGGAGGGCGGACCTAATGGACAATATCACGTTTGTTGGATTGGATGTGCATAAGGCGACGGTATGTGCGGCCGTTGCTGAGAGCGGCCGTGACGGCGAGGTGCGACAGATCGGCGTCTTTGAGAACCGGCCGGATGTTTTGAAGAAAATGGTAACTCGGCTTGGTAAAAATGGTCGGCGACTTAGCTTTTGTTATGAAGCAGGTCCCTGTGGTTATGGTCTGCAACGACTGCTGCGGGGTGCCGGACATGAGTGCGTGGTGGTTGCGCCGTCGTTGATCCCGATCAAGGCGGGCGACCGGGTAAAGACGGATCGCCGCGATGCGATGATGCTGGCGAAGCTGCATCGGGCCGGTGAACTGACCGCCATCTGGGTTCCAGATCAGGCACATGAGGCGATGCGCGACCTGGTGCGGGCGCGCGCCACTGCGGTCCGCGTGCTGGGCAAGGCGCGGCAGCATCTTCAGGGATTTTTGCTGCGCCATGAGCGGGTTTATCACGGGTCTCGAGCCTGGACCGTGGCTTACCAGCGCTGGCTGACGACGGTAAAGTTCGAGCATCCGGCGCAGCAGATCGTCCTACAGGACTATATCCATGCCGTGCAGGATGCTGAGGCCCGGCGCGACCGGCTGACAGGCCAGATTGAGGAGTTGCTACCGAACTGGTCGATGGCACCGGTTGTCGCTGCGCTACAGGCGATGCGCGGAGTTGCCCTCGTGGCAGCGGTAACTGTTGTGGCCGAAGTCGGTGACTTTCGCCGCTTCGCCAATCCGCGCCAGCTGATGGCCTATCTTGGCCTGGTGCCGAGTGAGCACTCGTCAGGCGGCAGCGTCCGCCGCGGCGGCATCACCAAGGCCGGCAATGCGCTGGCCCGGCGTGTGTTGATTGAAGGGGCGTGGACATACCGACTGTCAGCGCGCGTCAGCCGAAAGATCCACGACCGTCTTGAGCCGCTGTCCACTGAGATCCGAGACATTGCTTGGAATGCGCAGGTTCGTCTGTGTGCACGATATCGCCGGCTGGTCGCCTTGGGCAAGCCGAAGGTCGTGGTCACGACTGCCATCGCTCGCGAAATGGTCGGCTTCATCTGGGCGATCAGCCGCATTGCTCAACCCAATTTCGCTTGAAAGAGCGAAGGAGAAGAGGATCTAGCGAAAAATCGGGTGCGCAAGGCTGGAGGCAGGGCCACGGTGGGGAATCCTCCTGAGCTGTTATGAGCCGGTCCCCGGACCGACGCTCGCTTCTAGAATGAGGCAGCCCCAAGACGGAACCACGGTCATGCGGTAGCCAACCCGCGCATGAGAGCTTGTTCAACCGGCGTCTTCGGGTCCTGTCTCCTGCCCTGCGCATCTCTGTAGCCACTCCCGGTCATCCGCTGACGCGGAACAAATAATTGTGCCCGAACCCTTGAATGCGGACATGAGAGCAGCCTGTCGGAGTTAGCTTGGGGATGTTTGGTGGGAGGAGGTCATTGGCGGCTGCGTGACGGTTCCCGCTGCGTGACTGGATAGCGGAATCCGCACTTGAGACCTCGGCCATTGTGCCGACGATCACTGCGCCCCTCACAGCGGTACCAAATCGGCGCGAAAGGGCATGATCTGGCTCAGTTTGCCTCTGCCAGGGCGAACATCCGCTTCATGTTCCACGCCATGGTCACGAGGCTCCATTCGCCGCGGACCTTGTCGAGGCCACGCAGCAGGAACTGACGGAACCCGAGTACCGACTTGATGATGCCGAACACTGGTTCAGGGGTCTGCTTGCGCAGGGCGTAGCGCTTCATTGCCTTCTTTGGTCTGGAGCCGATGGCGCATTGATGCGACCGGCGTGGGATCCTTCGGCGGGGTCGGGTCTTCTGCGAAACGTTCGGCCAGCGATGGATGATGCGCTTCACGACCCATCGCGATCACCGGTTCAATCCCCGCAGCGGCGCAGGCGTTCACATTGCCCTCGCTGAAATTGGCAACCGCCGCCAAATCTTGGCGCAGCGTATGGACGACGCGGCGAATGCCATAAAGTGTTGAGAGGTCGGCGTCATGCAGCCCACGGCCGAGACCGTCCAGCGCCCGTCGCGGCACTCCGACCCCAAGAGCTCGAGGCCAGATCCAAGCGCCCATTCTGCATTTTTGAGCATGCCGTATCAGCCCAACCTCCGTTCCAGCCGTCAAGCAGCATCACTATCACACGAATTGAGGCAGAACCTCTTTAAGGGAAACTGACAGTATCTTACCGCTCCACACGCTCTTGCCATAAGGACGCGAGCCGACATCGATCGCGTTCTTCAGAACGGCTGGCGCCGAGCGGTTATACTCGGGCGTGACAAAAAGAACCGCGTCGGCCGCCGCGATGCGCTGGCGAGACGCCGTCCATTCCGCTGGCGGATTTTCGTCTAAATCCGGATTGTAGGGGGGCAATTACCCGATTTTGACAATGCTGAGCCTCAATCCTGCGGGCGCGACTTCAGCAAGCGCATGAGCGGTTTTGCGATTGATCGAATCCTTCCTGAGGCTGCCGATGATCACGGCAACATCGCGTATTTTGTCCATCTCAGTTCCCTTCCCTGGTTGTCTTGTTCTGGTTCAAACCATCTACCGCCGCGCGTTGCCGTGCAGAATGGTGCGCGAGAGGCAAATGCCAGCCGTGCCTGATCGCCATAAAGCGAAGACCGAAACATAGTATCCCGCCGACCAGCGCAGAGACACTATAGGGAAGACCAAGTCCATCGCCGATGACGACGATCAACGCACCCGCCAGCGCCGCCACGGCATAGAAATCAGAACGCAGCACTTGCGGGATTTCGGAAAGCAGCACGTCGCGCGTCATGCCCCCGCCAATGCCGCTGAGCATGCCGAGGAGTGCGGATGGGACCGGGCCTAATCCAAACTCGATAGCCTTCTGTGTGCCGGCGACGGCAAAAAACGCCAACCCCGCCGCATCGAACAGCAGAACAGGTGTACGAAGTCGATCTACGCCCGCATACCAGAAAAAAGTGATAATCCCCGCCAGAATCGAGACCAGAAGATAGCGGGTATCGACAAGGGCGGCTGGAGGCACCGCGCCGATCAGCACGTCACGCGTAATCCCACCAACATTTCCCGTCACGAAGGCCAGGACGAGGATTCCGAAGATGTCGAGGCGGCGATTAACCGCGGCGACGGCCCCGCTAATCGCAAATACAAATGTCCCGCCCAAGTCCAGGATAGGCACAAAGCTCTCAATCGTGGCCATTACGGCTCCCGCAACACCCGTCGATGCACGCGAACGTCAGCATGCATCGAGCCAGGCTAACGCGCCAACGACCAGCGCCTCGACGCCAGTCTCCAGGGTGGGGTGCAGGACCGGCGCGAATTGCGGGCTATGATTGACCGGAAGATCATTGAGCTTACCCGCTGCTTTGGCGTCGGCATAGGATTTCGGATCATTCCCCCCCACAAACCAGAACACCGAAGGAACATGCCACGCCGTGCCGAAGCAGCCAAAATCCTCACTGGCCGGCGCGGGTCCGGTGTGTCTCACCCGGTCGGGGGAAAAATAGTCTCGGAACGCCGCGGCGATGCGGTTACTGGCGGTTTCGTCGTTCACGTTGAGCGGGTAGCGGTCGAGCGGCGTAATCTCCGGCTCTCGCGGCGCTCCAGAAGCCTCGGCCTCGGCATTGACGATCCGCTCGATCGCAGCAAGCACATGCTTGCGCACGCCGGCATCGAAGGTCCGCACATTCAGCTTGATGGTGGCCTCGTCAGGAATGACGTTCTCTTTCGTGCCGGCTTGCAACACGCCGACCGTAACCACCGCCGCCTCGTTCGCGGCAACTTCGCGGGACACGATGGTCTGGAGCCGCAGGACGATTGATGCCGCCATGACGACGGGATCGATGCTTGCCTGCGGCATCGAGCCATGCGCACCACGTCCGAACAGACGGATCTGCAGACTGTCCGCCGCGGACGTGATCGGTCCGGCGCTGCCGGCAAGGGTACCGGCGGGGCCGACCATGACATGCTGGCCAAGCACGACATCGGGTGTCGGAAAGCGTTTCAGCAGGCCGTCATTGATCATGGCCTGCGCGCCTTGCGCGGTCTCTTCGCCCGGCTGGAACACGACCATCAACGTGCCCTTCCAGGCACTGCGCGCCTGCGACAGCAATGCCGCGGCCCCAACTAGCCACGCAACATGCATGTCGTGGCCGCACATATGGCCTACCGGAACGTCATTTCCTGCATCATCCTTAACCGAAACCTTGCTGGCGTAGGCAAGACCGGTGTTCTCCGCGATCGGCAGCGCGTCCATGTCGGCCCGCAGCATCACGGTTGGCCCGTCGCCGTTGCGGAGCAGTCCGACCACACCCGTCTTGCCGACCCCGGTCGTCACCTCGTAGCCTGCCTTCCGGAGATTGTCGGCCGCAATGCCGCCCGTTCGCGTCTCATGCATCGACAATTCTGGATGGGCGTGAATGTCCTTGTAAAGCGGTTCAAGATCTGCAAGCAGCGTGCCCAAGTTCGTCAGGACAATCGATGCGCTGGTGTGGGAAGTACGCTCAAGGGTTCCGTCAACCCGAAACTTGTCTTCCTCGGGAGTCATCGTTTCAGCCCTCCGACGGTGAAACCGTATGAATCGAGCCGAACCGCCCAAATTCACTCTTTATTTCGGAAATGGTATCATCAGTTGCTCTCCGTTGGTAGAGGCCTCCGGCTGGTATCTGGTTCTCCTTACCTTCCCGCTTTCGCTGTCCGTTCAAACGGCATAATACCAACCTGAGGTTCCGTTGACTCGAAAGTGAGTTGTCGCGGCTCGGGCGGGTATGATTCGCTGAACTTCCCTGGAGGAGGTTTGCGATGACGGTAGCGATAACGCGTTTGGACTTGTCGGCTATGGCGCTGCGCGAGCGGGCGGCTCGCGCGACGGATGCGAAGATTTCGAGGCGGCTGCTGGCGATTGCTCTTGTTCTCGAAGGCTGGTCTCGGCGCGATGCGGCCGAGGCCTGTGCCATGGACCGGCAGACGCTGCGCGACTGGGTGCACCGTTACAATGGATTGGGACCTGAAGGACTGGGCGATGCGCCGCGCCGCAACGGCCCGCCACCCCGATTGTCGGCTTCGCAGCAGGCGCAGATCGCGGCATGGGTCAGGCAGGGCCCGGACCTGGAGCGTGACGGCGTGGTACGGTGGCGCTGTGTCGACCTGCAGCGACGGATCGAGACCGAGTTTGCGGTTACCCTGCACGAGACGTCGATCAGCCGACTGTTGCGGCGGCTCAAGTTCACGCGGGTCCAGCCGCGTCCGTATCATCCGAAAAAGGACACTGCGGCACAGGACATTTTTAAAAAGACTTCGCTGGCCTGGTAGCGGCGGCGATCCCGGCCACGGCGGCCCGTAAGCCGATCGAGGTGTGGTTCGCCGATGAAGCCCGTGTCGGTCAGAAGGGAACCCTGACCTATGTCTGGGCAGAGCGGGGTTCCCGACCAGTGGCTGTGCGCGACAATCGCCATGACTCCGCCTATCTGTTTGGCGCCGTCTGCCCAAAACGCTGTATTGGTGCCGCCATCATCATGCCGGCAGTCAATAGCGAGGCGATGGCCGAACATCTTCGGGAAATCAGCACGCAGGTCGCGCCTGGCGCGCACGCCGTGCTGGTGCTCGATGGCGCCGGCTGGCATCAAGCCGGCGAACGTTTGCCAGTGCCTGACAACATCAGCCTGCTAGCGCTGCCGCCCTATTCCCCAGAGCTCAACCCAGTCGAAAACATCTGGCAATTTCTGCGTGGCAACTTCCTAAGCCATCAGGTCTGGAACAGCTACGACGAAATCCTTGCCGCCTGCCGAAACGCCTGGAACAAGTTCATGCAGATGCCAAAACAAATCGCTTCGATCACACAACGAGACTGGATCAAAACGGTCACTGGATAGGCAGGTTGGTATTACATCTGGGACTACGAGCGCTCCCCAGTCCCACGGCCGAGATCGTCCAGCGCCCGTCGCGGCACTCCGACCCCAAGAGCTCGATCGCAGATCCAAGCGCCCATTTTGCATTTTTGACCATGCCACATCAGCCCAGTCTCTGTCCCAGCCATCAAGCAGCACCACGATCACACGAATTGAGGCAGAACCGCTTGAACGTATCCTCGATTTTGAAGCGCAAGCCAGTTCACCTGACGCGAGCTGGTGTCATGCCTCTTCGCCCGGGGGGTCCTGGGTGAATAGGTTCTGCAGCACGACGGTCGTGCGGCGGACGGAGTCGCGAACGCTTTCGAGCATTTCCGGCATGCGTGACGGGTCAACCCGGTCGGTGATTTCGAGTGCGGCAAGCTGGGCGTTTTCGAACACCGATTTCAGCAGATTCTGGACGGTCATGTCTTGTTTCGACGCGATCAAGCCGCTGACCGTGCGGTTCTGTTCGATGATGCCATCCTGGAAGCGTCGCCGTGCCACGCTTGCCGCCTTTTGTTCGGTCATGTCGGTCATGATCAGCACGAACCCGAGCACGCGGTCTGCGGTGGCCAGGATCGGGTCCGCGCGAATCAGCAAGGGTAGCGCCTCGCCGCTGTCCCGCCGGATCGCAATTTCACCGCGCCAGCTGAGCCGGTGTGTCCGCAGCGTCTGCAACCGTTCGGCCACATATTGGGCATCGACGAACAGTCCTGGCAGGTCGGTCAGGGATTGCAACGGGTGGTTGGCGCCGGCGACCATGGCGGTGAAGGCACGGTTGATCAACAGGATATCACCGTTGACGTCAGCCACGATCACCGGCTGGGTCGATACGGCGACCTCGCGCCGGACGCGTTCGAGCTGATCCTGCGCGATCAGCATGCGCACCGTACGCGATTGCAGGACGACGTCGCTGACCATGGCGCCGATCAGCCGGGCGGCTGCGATATCGGCCTCGGTCCAGGGCTCGCATTGCAGTCGCATCACCTGGTGCCATTGCGCGAAGGAGCGGCGCGGCGACAGGTCGGCCGGGGTATCCCCGATCGTAACGGGCTTGGTCGGGTCGCCGCCCCAGGTGACGGTGCGCACTTGTTCGGGTCGCACCCAGATCAGATAAGTGCCGGGTTCGCTGGACAGCGATACCGCGAGCACCCCACTCGCCGCCGCCTTGATCGCCTCGAAATGCTCTGCCTCGCCGGTGAGCGACGCGGTGATGGTCATTGCCTGATCAAGCTTGGCCTGATCAAGCTTGGCCTGCTCCGTGCCGGACTCTGCGGCCCGGCTGTCGAGCCAGGTGCCGATCGCTCGGATGTCCTGAGTGCCCGGCACATCGCCGGTCACCGTCACTTCGTTGTCGAACAGCAAGGCGGCACCGGTGGCGCGCACCGGGTGCAGCAGCGATTGCGGATTGTCGAACAGCGCGCTTTTCCAGTTACCCTCGCGCGACAACGCCTCGACCATGCGCTGTTCCAGCCGCCGGGCCGCTAATTCGGCCTGGGCCAGCACAAAACTCTCGAACGCGGCAATGCGGGTCGCGACGGCTTCGACCAGAAATTCACAGGCGGCGCGAATTTCCGAGGCGACGAAGAACGGTGCATAATGATGGCAGGCGATCAATCCCCATAGCTGCCCGCCCACCATGATGGACACCACCAGCGTCGCGCGCACCCCCATGTTCTGCAGATATTGCACATGGATCGGCGACGAACTGCGCAGCGCGCACAGCGACATATCGAGCGGTGCGCCGCTGATCGGCGAGAGCGCCGGATGCAGCCTGACCGGTTTGAACCCGACATCCACCAGCATGCGCACCCGGTGGCGCTCGTAAAGCCGGCGCGCGATCTGCGGAATGTCGCTTGCGGGATAGCGGTTCGCGAGATACGGCTCCAGCCCTGGTTCGCGCTGTTCAGCGAACACCTGACCGTGACCCTCATCGTCGAATTTGTAGACCATGACGCGGTCATAGCCGGTCAGCGCCTTGAAGATCCGCGCCGTCTCGTCGCACAGGCTTGCCAGCGAGACCGAGCCGAGAATGGTCTGCAGCGCCGCTTCGATCGGCCCGACCACGTCGATGGTCGGCCCCGCCGGTTCGAGTTCGATCAGCACGCCACCGCCTGCCGGCCGATGGATCATGGCATCGATGCCGCGCAGCGGCCGGCCGGCGGTGCAGCGCAGCCTGAGCGGTTGGGTGCGCAGCGGGGCGCGCAGTTGCGGGCGGATGCGGCCGGCCAGATCACCGGCGAGCTTATACAGCGCCATCCCGATCAGAGTGTGAGGCTCACCCGCAGGGGCGAGGCCGAGGAATTCAGCCGCGTTTTCGCTCGCCAGCACAATTTTCAGCCCTGGTTCGCTGCACAGCAAAAGCGCACCATGCGGCTGGATCGATCCGGCAAGATGGATCTGCTCGCGTTCGCAGTTCGAAAGATCGGCCTCGCCGAATGCCGGTGCGGGCACGAATTTTTGTGTCATGGCGTGCCTCCCCGCGTTGCTGCCGCATTTTAGATTGCGGTCGGTTGGCGCTATTCCAAGTCGTAGCGATTCATTTTCAGATACAGGCTCTGGCGGCTAAGACCGATCAATGCCGCTGCCGCCTTGCGGTTGCCCGCGGTCTGCTCGAGGGCGGCGCGAATGAAATGCTGCTCGACGGCCGCCACGGTCTGGTCCACCGCCTCGTGCATCGTGGTCGGCCCGACCTCCAGCGAAAGCGCGCCCAGCGCCGCCTGCAACGGATCACCGTTGCCAGCCCCACCCCGTATCGCCCCGCGCGAGGTGTCGCGGATCAGCAGCCCGATCATGCCGTCGTCGCTGCTCGCCGAGATCTCGACTTCGACGACCGCGCCGTATTCCCCGTGGATCACCGACGGCATCGTCATGATCCTGCCGTGATTGCGGATCAGCTCGAGCGCCATGGCCAGATCATTGCCGCTCCCGTCGAGCCAGCGATCGAGCCGGGCCCCGAGCACGACCGCGTCGCTCGCCGCCTCGATCAGGTCGAGGAAAGCGGCATTGGCTTGGCGGACTACGCCATCGCGATCGATGATCACGAACGCGTCGGGCAGGCGCGCGATCAGGGCGGGGCATACGCTGCGGTCCGGCAGCGTGGTGCCGCGCGGACTAGCCGCCACCGGTGTAAGGTGCAGCAAATACGACGGCACCACCCCGCCATCGGCCAGGGATGCCCGCACGATCCAGGATTCTCGCGGGGTGCCGAGTTGCACGATCACACCGGGCGCCTGCCCATCGGTGCGGGCGCGCTGGATCATGGCATGAAACACGGGCTGCGACGGCTTCGCGATCTGATCGATGAAGCTCCAGTCATGGCCGACGCCCAGCAGGCGCCCCGCCGCTGGGTTGACCTCGGTAATGCGCAGCGTTGCCGCGTCGAGCAGCAGCAAAGGATCGTTTGCGCCGTTGAACATCAGATTATAGCGGATCTCGACATCGCGCAGCCGCCAATGGTCCCGCTCCATCGCCTGCTGCGCCGCGATCAGACGGCTTTGCAGATCGGCAACGACATGAAACCGCCGGCCGATCGCGAGCAACCCGGCATCGCCGCCGAGCCTGACCGTGGTATATTCCAACGGCAGTTCCGCACCGCTTGGAAACAGCTGGTTGACCGGCGTGAAGGCTGAAACGCCGGTGCGCCAGGCGTCCTTGACCATCCGTTCGATCGTCGCGAAACCCGATGCGGTCACCGTTTCGCTCCACGGCCGGCCATGCCACGGCTGCAGGCCGCCGGTTTCGATGCGGTCCGACAATGTGGTGTCGCGGATGACGCCATCGCGATCCAGATGCAACGTCAGGTCAGGCTGCGCGAGGTTGACAGTGGTCATAACCGGTTCAATCAATGTTTGATGGATGATAGCCCGGTTTTTTCAGTCGACCAAGCAAGATCGACCGAAGCGCCACCGGCTCTCGCCACCGCATTGCGGCACGCCACGCACGATCTGCACCGCGACGCCGAACGCTCTGGCGTTGTCGCGCAAATGCTGCGCGGCACGATCACGCGCGACCAGTACGCCGGTTTGCTGCGCAACCTACTGCCCGCCTATCAACAGATCGAGCACGGGTTGGAACAGCATCGCGATCACCCGCACCTGCGGGCGCTGGCGCTGCCGGCGGTGTATCGCGCCGCCGCGCTGCAAAGCGATCTGGCGGCCCTCGCCGGTCCGGACTGGGCGGGCACGCTGCCGTTGCTGCAAGCCGGACGGGCATACGCCGATCGGATCGCCCACGCGACGGCCACTGCCCCCGCACTGCTGATTGCCCATGGCTACGTTCGCTACCTCGGCGATCTGAACGGTGGCCAGATGCTCCAGCGCCGTCTGGGCACCGCGCTCGGCCTTGATGACACGGCACTCGCCTTCTACCGCTTCGAGGCGATCCCCGATCTGGCCGCGTTCCGGCGCGCGTACCGCGACGCAATCGACGCCATTCGACTCGATACCGACGCCACCGCTGCCGTACTGGCCGAAGCCCAGGCGGCGTTTCAGGCCAATATCGCGGTATCGGTGGCGCTCGCGGCCTAACCCGCGCCGATCAGCTGCGGGTCGGCGCGGCGGCGACCTGCCCAGCCAGCGCCACGGTTTTCAGCCCAGATGTCAGTTTTCCTTAAATGGCTCTGCCTCAATTCGTGTGATTCGGGTCGACTCTGAGGGGGTGAACCGCACCGGGTGTTCCGAGAGGCTCAAATTCTTGAGAGGATGGGGCTATGGAGAGGCGGAAGGCATCGCAGAAATATGCGGCAGAGGTTGGTCGCTGGAGCCGACGCTGACGATGATGGGATCGAAGTTTTCCGCCTGCGCCAGCGCGACATCGCCTTGCTTGGCAAGCTCCAGGCTGGCGACGAACGTACTCGACCACGCCGAGCGCAGACGCAACCGGGTCTCCGTTGGCGGTTGAGCGGTCTGCTGGTTGGGGCCCGGCAACAACTGATCGAGGCTGAGCCCCTCTCCGCTTTCGGCCAACAGTCGGAGTATCCGGTCCCGGGCTTCCGGAATATCATACAGGTCCAGAGCCGGCAGCCGATAGATTGGCCTTGTATCGACGGCGTCGGCGGGATCATCGAACTGCTCCAGACACGCCCAGAGGAAGGCGATCATATCGACCTCGATCGAACCGCCGATCACGCTTCCGATCGCCTCAGATCGGCCACGGGCAAAAACGTCCCGTCCCAACTGCGGCCGCTGCTCCAGCCAGGCGCCCAGCGCCTGGATCTCCTGCAACGCAACCAAACGGTCCCGCAGATCTGACGCACGTCGTTCCGCCGCCTGTTGCGCCGGCGCATCCCTTGGCAACAGCAGGTCAGACCGCAACAGCAGAATCCACGACGCCATCACCACCCAATCCGCCTGATGGCCCAGCGGGATTGTCGCCCTCGCCCGCTCCAACCGGTCAGCCAATTGGTCGATCAGCTCAGGTAAACGCAACGTCGACAGATCAATCTGATGGGCCCGTGCCTGGGCCAGGAGCAGGGCCAGCGATCCGTCAAACCCATCCAGCGTAAGATGCGGCGATCCCCCCTCCCCTGCCCCGTCCACTATGCCGGATGCCCCATCCATAGCGGCGATCAATCCGTCGCGATCGGCAGCAGCTGGAATTTCAGACCCGGCCAGGCCTCGGCAATGGCGATGAGTGCTGGCCGCGGGGAGGTCTCCGCCGTGAAGAACCCGTAGCTGAGAACGCCATGTCCAACTTTCTGCCGTCGCCCCGGCCCCGCGTCGGGGCGCACAATCACCTGCCGCGGCAGATCGCTGATCCCCCAATGGCGGGACAACCAGGCCAGCGCGGTCGGATGATCATGCCCGAGCGTCAAGATTGCCAGCGGGATCGGGACCAGGACCTGCAGATCGAACGGGCACGCGCGCCTGACCCCGATCCGGTCTCGTGCCCTGGCCTCGCGGGCCTCGATCCGCTCGCGGAACTGACGGGCGAGAATTCGGCAGCCCGCGACCGAAAGACTCCGCTGCCCGCCAGTGTGGCTCACCGCGCGGATAAAAATATCCTCCTCGATCGCCGCGCCATTGATCTCCCAGGGGATGATCCCGGGGCCCCGCGCGGCCGATGCAAATGTTTCGAGCTCGGCCGATGGGCCTTTGATCGTGAGGTGGTGATACCGCCAGATCGAAGTGGGCGGTGCGGTCTGCGGCGCATCCGATCGGGATGGGCCAGACGGCCGACGCCCCCGCGGTTTCGGCAGCGGGGGCGGCAGAGGATGTCGCGCCGGCGGGGTTACCGGTTCAGGCGAATCAGGCTCGGTCTCCCACGGAAACCGGAGCGCCATCAGAGATCAAGCATGCCGGCCGGGCTGTCACTGACCAGACCGGCGCGCTGGACGTAGCCGCGCATCACGCTCTGGGTGCGGTGACGCGTGTGGCGCATGATATCCTCGTCACGCACCCCCTTGGCGTAGGCCTCGGTGATAAATCCGACGCGCAGCGCGTGGGCGCTCAAGCGATCGAACCCCTCGATCACCAGCCCGGCCATTTCGGCGCGATACGCCAGGATCCGCCGCACCGCATCGGGATGCATCCCGACATCCCCAATGGTGTCGCCGGTACTGATCCGGCGGAATAAAGGTCCTGATTTGCGGGTGGCGATCTCCATCCAGTCCTGGAACGCCCGGACTGGGCAGGTCTCGACATGGCGGCCACGCGGCACGCCGATCTCAGCCCCCTCCCCTGCCTGATCGGTCTTGCCGCGCCGGATGCGGAGCCGCAGCCCACGCGCGTCCTCGGCGACATCATCGACCTGCAGCGCCACCAGTTCCGAGCGACGCAGCGCCGCGGCAAAGCCGATCAGCAGCAAGGCGCGATCGCGCCGGCCGCGCGCGGTGCGATCGCAGGTGGCGACCAGCTGGCGCAGCATCGGTAGCGTCAATGCCGCCGCCTTCTGCACCGCGCGACCGTGGTTGCGGAGGGCGCCACGCAGCGGATGCTGGATATCACCATGGGCCGGATTCCACGGCAGATCATTAAACCGGTGCATTGTGCCGATCGCCGCCAGGCGCCGGCGGATCGTGGTCGGCGCGTGAGAAACCGCAAGGCTGGAGAGATAAGCGCCCACCACGGCCGGGGTTGCCGGTACCGGGACAAAGCCGGTGCGATCGCACCATGCAGCATAATGGGTCCAGTCCGCTTTGTAGGCGCGCAGGGTCGCGGGCGAGACCGCCTGGCGCGCGAACGCCTGCGCCTGTGCGAGGGCGGCCTGCCCAGCCGGCGTCAGGGCCGGCGCGACCGCCGTGCCTTGGTTTTCCGCGGGATCGGTCAGGATCTCACCGTCGAGAGCGCGACCCGATTCGGGAGGTTGATCGACCATGATTCGACCGATAGGCCGACGCCTGACCGATAGCAACCCAAATAATTCCACTACGCGCGATAATAGTGATTATCGCGTGTAGGTCGGCCCTGCCACAAAAAGCAAGCCACCAGCTTGCATTCATAATAGAACTGGCTTCTATGATAAATCGATGGAAGCGATTTCAGGCTCAGCGTTTACCGCCCTCTTGAGGCAGGCCGACGTCAGCCAGGCCGGCTTTGCCCGCCTCAGCGGCGTCAGCCCCCGCCAGGTCAACAAATGGTGCCGCGACCGGGCTGCCGTGCCACGCTGGGCCACGATGCTGGCCCTCGCGCTGCAGGAGCTCTCGGTCGAGACACTCACGATCCTGTACGATGAACTCACCACTGCCGTCGCAAGGCCCTGATAAGGGCCCCTAGTCCGAAACCTCGGTGTTGGCTGGTGCTAGCTATCAAGAACACGAACAAGGGCCGTGCGGACGGCTAGAGCGACCTACTGCCAGAAGCGCCTTTGAACGAGTTTACACATTCGCATGCTGGAAGACGCCACCCAACTTGAATACGACTCCGGGCGCTGGCTCGCGCGACCGGACTTACCCAGTAGGTGACTGCCCCCCTTCCCTATGGCGATAGCGACGTCTGCCGAGCTCGCGCCCTTGCTCGCTGTCAGTCTTCAGCGGCTGTAATCGGCGGTCCGCTGTTCCGGCACACCGCTGTGCATTGGCAGTCGCCGCGCAGTACCCGGCCATGCGGCTGGCCACCAACCTGCTCAGCACGCAGAGCATTACCCTCATCGCGCGGCATCCAGCGATGAGGGAGGGATTAATGCGGCGGAATCTCGCGGGCACAACCTGAAGTGCCGGGCATTGACCAGCTGGATGGATGCCGCCGTTTGCCTCGGCCGAGGCGTACCGGTTAGCAGCAAGCCTACGCAACGCCAAACGAGTATCTGGTCTTCGGCAATCTGCCCGAAGGACACTTGCTTGATGCAATTCCGTAGTTTTTGGTCTGCGCGGACTGCAGCGAGAGCGTTGACACGCATTATTCCGATAGAAGTTTTCGATCTGCCTACGAGGGATGTTTGGCTTTGTTGTGGTTCCGCATCCTTTCCCCTGCTGGCATCCAAACATTTATTTGCAGAGCAATAATTTTTGGATTCCAACTATATGTTCCATCGGACGGGCCATGAGAATGCCCTCGTGCCCTTTTGCAACCACAGCCGTCAGACACACGCGCAAACCATGCCGGTCGCACTTCCTTTTGCAGGTGGGCACGTGGGCCCGTAGGTACGTGGGCACCGCTAATCTTGCCGTGCAGTCCTCTGCCGCTTGTCTTGTACTTTCGCCGCCCGGTGCGTCGCTCCATGGTTAAACACATGGCATTACGCCATATTTGTGGCCGTATCGCTGTACGTGCGTACGCATATACGGAGTTCGGCACTTGATGGCAGGTATGGATGGCTTTATCGGGGAGGTAGCATCCGTAGCAGCAGCAATCTGCCGTTTGCGGCTAGAACGGTCAGATAGATGGGCGAACTATGCCGCTCGCAAACCCTGCGGCGCCCAGATGTGTGCTGCTCTCATTGGCGTGGGCACGTTTGGCCGTGCGTACGTACGCACCGCTCCAAAGCTTAGCGGGCTTTTGTCCGTACGTACGTTTGTCCTTACCTATCGTTTTGCCGCCTGTTTTAAGCGCGTACGTACGCAAACCCATCCGTCGCCCCGGTTTCAGGCATACTAGACGGGAAGGCCAATGCTGCATCACCCGCAAGATGGCACGTCCGGCTCTACGTGCGTACGGACCCACGTATTTATCGCCACCGGCCCGTATGTGCTGACTGACTTCCGCTAAAAACGTAAGCGGCATGATAATATCCCTTCTCGCCCGCCGCTTCGCTTTAACCTACGGCCGCCCTTGCGTACGTACGTCGGTCCGCATGCCCGCCCGCACTGCCATTTGCCCGTGCGTTCTGCGTAAGGGCGCAACAGGCCATGCGAGGGTGCCGCCGTGCCAGGCCATCAGCAACCTGTGAGAGCGTGGGGACCCATGTCGCTGTCGCGCCATATTTGTGCCTCTGGCCGTACGGTTGTGCGCTTGCCCATTGCCGTCCTCCGTGCGTACGGTTAAACGTAGATCCGCATACTTTGATCTTTGGCATCAGGGAACAGTGCAGGTTAGGGCCGTTCGTGATTAGGCTATCCCCCCGCGACGTTATCGGAGAGCAGGTCTATAGCGCGCTAAAAAGTATCCATTTGCCTTTACTATTGCCGCTCCACCCGATGCGTGCCTCGCGGGGGGGGGCAGGACGTGGCCTTGTACGTACGTACGCAGTTACATACGCTCGTGTCTGCGTCACGAGTGCGGACCTCATATGAAAATCAACTGGCAGAGAATCACCGAGACCACTATGCCGCACGTACGCGCTTACGTACTACCGCACTGGCGTACGCATGGTCGCAAGGCTGGCCGTGCTCCCGCCTATCCATGCGTGCATGGTCCTTTCCTCCCGGTGCTTTTGGCAGTATGACACTAAGTCAGAGACTAAATATGGAAAACCGTTATGCATGTGCTTGTTTTGGCTTCGCAAAAAGGTGGGGCGGGAAAGACCACTCTGTCGCGTCATCTCGCAGTGGAAGCCGAGCGCGCGGGCGAGGGACCGGTCGTTCTAATCGATGCCGACCCTCAGGGCGGCTTGGCCGGATGGTGGAATCGCCGCCAAGCAGACTCGCCGGTGTTTTTTGCGAGTCGGCTGGAGGACCTACCCGACCATATTGAACAGGCGCGAATCGGCGGATTCAAACTAGTCATCATTGATACGCCGCCTCAGGCCACTGGCCTGATCCGGGCAGTGGTTGCTCTTGCCGATCTAGTTCTTATTCCCACTAGACCGTCACCGGACGATCTAGACGCGGTCGGGCGAACGATTGACATCGTCGACGAGGCCAAGAAGCCTATGGTGTTCGTGATCAACGGAGCAACCAAAAATGCGCGGATCACAGGACAGGCGGCCATCGCGCTTTCTCAAAGTGGAACCGTCGCAACGGCCACGATTCATCATTCGGTGGCATTTCCTACATCAGGAATTGACGGTAGGACCGTTACCGAACTCGACCTGAATAGTAACTCTGCACATGAGATTGCGGAACTATGGAAGTACGTTATAACGCGGCTACGGAAGTACGTGAAGGAGGCGGCATGAGTAAGGGGCCTGACTTAAGCGCGTTCCCTATTCCTAGGAAGGGCGGCGCGAAGCCAATCGCCTTGGATAATCCGGCCGCCTTAACCTACGGTGAGGATGAGAAGGAAGGGAAGGGGGCAAGGCTCTTCGAACCCGATCCTGTGCGTGAAGTAGATATTACTGACCCTCGCTCCGTCGTTTCGGCATCCCGGAAATCGGAAACGCAGCCGCGGCCCCCAACCCCAGAGATGTTCCGACCGATTTCTACGTCATCGGGGCAGACGGTCGCAACCACAGTCAAGCTGGATGAAAACCGCTATCTTCGGTTGGCGGACGCCGGGAGGCCGGGCCCAGGTCGGCTGAAACGGCGCTCCATCCAGGAGATGGTAATTGAAGCACTCGATGAGTGGTTCGCCAAGCGTGGGATATAGTGTCCGTCCAATGAATGACAATTCCAATGGAACGTTGAAACAGTAGCGGTCGCGTGAATCCTAACGGAACGAGGGCGGCTTAGGCACCTGCTGCTGGTCTCGCAATCGGTCGCTTCTCCGCGGCGCTTGGGCTAAAAGCTACCAATTACGAGCGTCAGGTTGAAACCGACTCCAGCTGAGCAGCAAATGCGTAGGCAATGACGCCCGCAGGGAGCCGGAAGGTCATATGTGGCACGCAAGGGGAAAACTACCTTTTGCGAGCAACTTTAGTCGCAGAAGCACGGGGCAGGGTTAAGTCGCGATCAGTAGTTTTTGTCAGAAGGCCCTGATCTTATTACTTTTTTGTGCGCATTTAAGCGATATAAACGCTCGCAACTGGTAGCTCTTACACTCGCAAAAAGTCGCAGTTGAATCATCGAGCGTCGTTGCCACAGGACGCTCGCAGAAGGTAGTTTTTCAAAGAGGCAATGGTCCGCAAAATAACATTAACCTCCTGTTTTTACGGTTTAATTGTCAGGACGAGGCGGTCGAATAAATCCGATTCGTAGAAAGTAGTTTCTCGCTGTATCAGAGCGTCCGGACCAAGCGCCACCACGTGATAGCACCTGCTTGTTGACGATGTCGTAGCCGAGTCGCGAGAAGTAGTTTTTACAAGGTAGGGGAGGGGAGGGGAGGGGCCACCGTCTTGCATCGATTGGCTCTCCCTAATTCGCAACTGAGGTCGTAGGTGGGTCCTGGCTGCGGCGGAGCAACAAACGAGGCTAGCAGAATGCGATATCCGAACCCTTAACGTTCCAGCTTCAGTGTAGCCAAAAACGGCCCGCAATGCGGAAGCGTCTACGGTTGCTTTTGCTTACAAACCAAGGGGTCTATCCAGTAGAAGGAGCATTTGACCAGTACAATAGGTTGCCGAACGTGCTATCACAAGCTAGTCCTCCGGGCGCCACGATTTACAGAATGATGTGAAAATAGTTTCGATCTTTGAGCTACTCAATAAGATCGCTTTCCGAGAACAAAAATCACGGAAGCGTTCCGCAACAAGATCAACGTCTGGTCGGTCTTGCTGTGGTAAACTATTTCGAGCTACTTCAGCCCATTTGGAGTAAATGATGCTACCTTGGCGCGGGAAATATGAAGTTTCACCGTTTTGGGGTGGCATAGAAAGAAGATCGACCACTTTGTCTGAACCTTGATCCCGGCGCACAGCACGGCCAACCCGGCTCGACTCAAGCTCTCGTTGAACTTTCACCCTCTCTGGCGTAGGCGCAATCCCCCAAGTCAGCGTTACCCCCGCAACGGACCGTCCGGATTTGTAGGGCAATGCGGATACGGTAAAGCCGGATAGCTGGTTGACCTCGGCTATCGCTGGGCCGAGGGCCTTGCGGTTGAACGCATCCCACTTCATAAGCTTACCCGCCGGAACGCCGAGTTTTTCGCGCAAACTATCGATCGAAAATTTTTCCGTGCTGCGTGTCAAGTTGATTCGCAGCGAAACCAGTTCGTAAAGACGCAATGCATAACGACTTTCGAATGCCATTACAGCTTGGCGGGAAAGGATGGCCCAATGGACCGAGTCTTTCATTACTCGCCGCAAAGTATTTGAAAGCCGATAACCAACCATCGCGGAATCCTCTTCCGAGTCGGTACGGCTGACTGAGTGAATAAGAGGGTCAAAATAGAGCTCCGGCAAGCCCGTCCTTTCATTGAGGGCGCGAAGGCCAAGCTGGACAAACATCAATTCTTTAACCGTAGAGATAAACTCATCGAGCGTAAGATGCATCGAGGTATTCAGGGCAGCAACGGGTACTCGGTGCTCCACATCATCAACCGCCTTGCTCCCCGCTTCTTTGATAAGGAGATGCAGAAGCTTAGCTGCCCGAAGGGATAGTCCCTTCCTGGTCGTATCAAATTGCATATCAAGCACTTCACCCGCACCTACAAGATCATTCGATCGAGCTGAGCGGTCTGTGATAGCTTGGATGGTGGGGACTCGGGTCATCTCAAAACTACCCTGTCAGCAACCGGGTAGCTTTTCAAGTGGCTTTTTTCTGCCGCCAAATCCGTGATCGAAGATATGGCTCGTAATAAGTAGCTTTTCACTCGCAATAGGTTGCTCCTGCTCGCAAGATGTAGCTTTTGAGCTCGTGCAAGGTAGTCATTCAAAACGTAACCGGTAGGTTTTAACTCGTAATCGGTAGCCGTTTTTGAAAATACTTCACATATTTCCTAAATCCATTCGTCTCTGAACCTTCGAATCTAAAAGAACAATAGAACGTACGATCGCTCAGATAGTTAGGTGTTAGCCTCGATGCGTCTCCGCCAGGGTAGCAACGTCAGCCCCCCCCCGAAGGGGACGGCGCGTCCGCTGTTGAATTGAGAGGAGCGGCGTTGCGTAGCCTGAGTTTGAAGGCTCGAGTATCGAATCCAAGGAGAAAGGCAGAGCGATGAAGGATACCACGCCCGAAGCGGCAACACTGCCTGGAATTGTAGAAGATGCTTGGGAAAAAGTAGCGGTCAGCTTCGAGCGATTCTGCTTCGTCGCTGGCATCGCGACGTTGAGCACAATGAAGAAGCCTGACGTGGCAGCAATGTGTGCGCTGCGTCATGGGTGTGGGGCAAGCAGGCTCGGCCGTTCCCGGAGTGAAAGGGTCGATCGGCTTCCATAGAAGCAAGGTCCTGGGCGAACGGCCACGGGTAGCGATAGGCCTGCCACAGATCGGGCTTCGGCATAGGGTTCATGATGTCGCTCATTCCGGAGATCTATCTACCGATAGGAGGGTCTCGATGAAAGGCATCGCGGTCGCGCTGGCGTCGATCACGCGATAGACGGCGCCGCGTCGTCGCGTCCCGCTGGCCCGGCGGCGCAGTTTGGCGCGCAGGAAGCGGGCCGCCTCTGCGTCGGTCGGGAAATCCCATCGCCGGGTTCGTCCTGTTGTGCCGATCCGGCCGAACGTGATCCTTGCATTGAGTAGGCCAAACAGATCGCGATCGATTTCGATCCGCCAACTGCGGAACCGGTTCTTTTCCGGAGCGCAGGCGCGCAATTCGAGCATGACGCCAGCCATGGCAGGCAGGGCAATCGCACTTCAGAATAGTTGTAGGAGGCTGGTGAGGTAGGCATCATCCCATCCGGCCCGTTTGAATTTGCCGCGCAGGGAGCCCCTGGTGGCGTTCTCTTTTTGCATGACGTTCAGGGCCATATGTCGCAGGACTGCGAGATTATTTGGGCTATTGCCCAATCTGCTTCGATCCTGATCCTCGTTCATGACGACATCGAGCCTCCAATGGAGCCGGTTTTCAATGCCCCAATGTGACCGGACAACCTCATTGAAGCGTTCGCTGGAGAGCACAGTGCTGAGCAGGTAGTAGGCGGTCTCAGTCGTGGTTTTGGTGGAGGTTTCGCGCATACGGACAATTTTGCCGATGGCGGCAAGACCCGGCCATCGGTGTCCCTCCTGCAACCAGGCGATATCGTCTGAAACGGTTGCGGTGCGGGTCTCGATACGACCATGATCAGCATCGACTGTGCGCGTCGTATTGGTTTCGTCGCACGGCACGCCGTTGAGAAACATGGAGACATCACCATGCAAGTTGCCTTGGTTCCCCTTCAGCGCGAGAACGTAATCACCTCCTTGATCGACGATTTGTTGCGCGATCGCACGCTGGCAGTTCAACGCATCGGTTGTCACGATCGTGCCTTTCAATGATAGCAACTTCAACAGTTTCGGCACTGCGGTGATTTCATTGGATTTGACGTCTGTGGCGATCTGCGCCAGCACGAGACGCTGTTCGCAACCCCAAGCGCTGACCATATGCAACGCCGATTTGCCGCGGGCATGATCGAAAGATCGACGAAGGACTTTCCCATCGATCGCCACAACACCCTCGATCGTCTTGGAAAATCGAGCCATGAACCGCTGAAACGCAGCGCTGAACTGCTCCGGATCGATCTGACGAAATAGCCGGCTGAACGTGTCATGGCTGGGTAGTCCGTTCTCAAGCTTCAGAAACCCCCGCAGAAACGACTCTTTCGCGCGGGCAAACAGCGCCATGTCGACAGCGCATTGGCCACCGCACAGAACCGTGCACAAGGCTATCATCAAAAGCTCATGGAAGTTGTGCAAAGCGGCATTACTGGTCCGCGGATCTTCCAAACCCTGCCAGCACGCAGCAAATTCCTCCAACGTGTCCTCCCCTGAAGTGTTTCACACGCCGTCGGTAGAATCGCTCCCGCTCAGTCACGCAAGCCCCCCTTATTCTGAAAATTTCAAGTGCGATTCCCCTGCATGGCAGGGGTTTCGATCATGATGGTGTGAGTCTAGGCGGTGTGGAATCTGATGAGAATCCCCCGATTCAGATAATATGGTCGACACTCGTGAGGTTGGCAGCTGAATGGCCGGTGGAGCGCATGACGGGGTTCACGAACTGTGTGAAGGCCCTGCAGGGCGACACTGTCAGCGGCCGCATTTTGGGGTTGCCTGAGTGACGGAAGGATACTGGATCCGCGCCGAGGCCGATCGTTGCGCGCCGCCATCAGAAAGCGGTGGAATTCCGTGGACCGTTTGATTATTAAGGGTCATGCCTCAGCCAACCAAAGGATGAGATAGGCTTGCCGGGATCAGCCTTGCCTGGACAGGGCGACCTATTCGGCGGAGGTGGCTGGGAGGCACCGGTGCGCGCAGCGACGGCGCCGCCGGGCTCAGAGCCAATCGATCCGCGAACGGTCGATGACAGACTGTTGCTGGAGAAACTGCCGCTCGTGGGATCGGTGGATTGTTCAGCCTTCGTGGATGAGGCCGTCCGCCGTCAGATCGCCGGGGCCGTTCCGGCGCTCGATGCGTTGTGCCGGCGGTTCAAAGGGTTCGGGATGACCCATCCGGTTCGCGAGCAAACCGTGGCCTTGGCGGGATTGGCCGCGATCGGTGGCCCCGAGGCAGCCGCAACGGTGCAACGATTGATCAATGATCATGTCGTTGCGGAGCCGGGTCTGTCATTGGCCCTGAAGGCGGCCGCGAGGCTCAGGGTACGGGTGCCACCGACCATCGTGCATGATGCGCTGAACGCGCGCGAACCCGATCTGCGCGCCAGCGCCTGTCGATGTGCGCGCTTTTGGCCCGCGGCGATTCCACGCCTGATCGAATTGCTCGAAGATCTTAATCACGACGTCGCCCGTGATGCCGCGATCGCCCTCGGTGTTGCGGGACGATGCGAGGCCGTGCCTTCCCTTGTCGGGCTCGTGATGCAAGAGCCGACGAATGAGGTCATCGAAGCGTTGGTGACGGTGGGTTCCGATGAATGTTTCGTGGCATTGGGACGCGTTGCCGATGTGTGGCCCGATCTGCGCCACCTGGTTATCCGCGCTCTGGCCGCCAGTGATCACCGCCTGGCCACCACGTTGCTTCGTCGCATCGACCCCGATCACCCGATGGTCGTCACGGACGAGCGCTGATCGAACAGACGGCGACACACGACACGCTTCCTTGTGCGTTTGCCGGCGATCACACGCGGGTTTGCAAGGCGGGGACGACTTGAAACGGACAGCCTTGCCGGCCTTGATCTTGATCGGTTCTGCCGTGCGCGGATTGATCCCATCGCAGGCCTTGGTCTCGTCCACAGTGAACGTGACGACGCCGGGCAAGATGGATTTTCCGGTCTGTGGCAGGATGCCGACGATCGCTTCAAATAGATCGTCTGCAATGCAATCAGCTACGACGTCGGTAACCTGCGGCAGAACGAGACCGGTTTCGACCGGTGGCGCCGGCATCGTTATGTGGCTGGCAGCCCCTCGCACTGCGTCGTGTTAAACACGGTTAAGTGTTTCAAGAACGGGAGCTTCCTCGCCGCCCTCCGCCCTCCGCCGCGCGCCGACGTTCATCATCCGGTGTGAGTTGGTCCGCGTAGACAACAATTATGCCCCGCATACCTTGCGCGCATGGCCGCCGAGGCTGAGCGCTTCACGGCAATCTCCGAGCCTGCAGCTCTTGCTGGGCCACACCAAAATCGAGATGACCGCGAGATATTTGGGCATGTCGTGAAGGACGCGCTGGCTCTTGCGGAGCGTACCAAGGTGTGATTTCGGCTGAGCGCGAATGGGCCAATCGGCAATGATCATCACCTGCTCACTGCCACGAGCAGGTGACTTTGCCGTTTGCGACCCCACGCCAATCAGCCGAGGGAACAGATCGGACTTGCTGATCGATATCATTTATACTACGATGATATCATCGTTTTCAAGACGGCTGGATTGGATAAAATGCCCGCAGTTACCATCCGCAACATCTCAGAGGAAACGCATCGCGCTTTGCGAACGCGCGCACTACAGCACGGTCGCAGTACCGAAGCTGAAATCCGCGATATTTTGGAATCGGCGGTCCGTCCGGAGGGGAGGGTCAAGCTTGGTTCGCTTCTCAATGCCATTGGCCGCGAGGCGGGGCTGTCGGAACAAGAGGTGGCGGCTCTGCACAACCGCGACAAAACCGCCGCCAGTCCAATGGATTTTGAATGATCCTTCTCGATACGAATGTCGTTTCCGAGCCGTGGAAGCCAGAGCCGGCTACGCGCGTCCTCGCATGGATCGACTCTCAGGCGATCGAGACGCTGTATCTGTCGGCTATCACGATTGCAGAACTGCGGTTCGGCATCGCGTCCCTGGCGGTCGGCAGGCGTCGACAAGTATTGCACGATCGCCTGGAGGGAGAGGTACTGCCCCTCTTCGAAGGGCGAGTGATGGCCTTCGATTTGCCGATTTCGGCGGTCTATGCCGAATTGATGGCGCGGGCGAGGGGGGCTGGAAAAGCGATCGGCGTTGCTGATGGGTATATTGCCGCCACGGCGGCCCAGCATGGGTTCCTTGTGGCGACGCGCGATACCAGCCCCTTCGAAGCCGCAGGTTTGACTGTGATCAATCCCTGGGATTTTCTCTCTTGAGCGCCTCACCCACCGTTCCCGGGCAATATGAGCCATCCCGGAAGGTTCCGTTGGGACAACTCCGCGCGGCAGCCATTTCGATATTGCCACAGCTACAAGAAACCGGTTCGAGTGCTAACCAATCCAGGGGATTGATTTCTCTACCTTTGCCATCGCCTCCGCTCAAGATAAAGGTGGTCTATGTTCGAGGTTGATCAGAAGACCGAACTTTTCGAAGTCCGCCGCCTCGAAGTCAGCGATGTCGAAGACTACCGCACCATTCGTCTGGCCGCCTTAGCCGGCGCTCCGGACTCGTTTGGCTCGGTGTATGAGGTGGAGCGGGATCGGCCCCTTGCGGAATTCACCGCGCGGCTTGCGACATCGACAATATTTGGGGCGTTTGCCGGTGGGCAGATTATTGGAATGGCTGGGTTCAAACAGGAAACGGGCCTGAAACATCAGCACAAAGGGGTCGTCTGGGGAGTGTATGTCCGGCGGCAAGCGCGCGGCCAGGGGATCGGAGCCGCGCTGGTTGCGGCCGTTGTCGAGTATGCGCGGGACGTTGTTGATCAGCTGACGCTGACGGTGGTGCAGGGCAATGATGCGGCGCTGGCCCTCTATCAGAAATGTGAATTTCAGCCATACGGCATGGAGCCGAGGGCACTGAAAACGGCGGTGGGATATGCTGATGAAGTGCTGATGTGGCGCCAGCTTGGCTGAATGCCTATGCTGCGGTCGAACAGCCGCTTTGCGCTCATGTCCGCCATAGCCGGCTTCAAGCCCAGATCCTGATAGCGGACCATCCGGGCGGTCGCGCTAAAGTCCAGGTCTGGGACAAAACCGTCATTCCCATGCCGCAGGTTCAGCGTCAGCTCTTGTCAGAAGCCGACGTCCAGCGCTTGTCCGCGCGGCGTGCGTCGCGACGGACCATGGGACGGTCGCGGACTGGCAGCTGACGGTTTCGCTACTTTGAAGAGCAGCCAAACGTCCTCAGCCCGGGGTCGCGTGGAAGTCGTGAATGACGGGGTCGCTCCGAACACCCTAGATTTTCGGGAAACGGTCGGCGGACAGCCCAGGGCGCTTAAGCATGCCCATGTAGAGTGCGATCTGGATTGTGTAATGGCCTACTGCCTGCCGTCGTCCTCTCCGCCCTCCTCGTCGTAGCCGGACTTGATGTAGGCCGCGACGTAGCGATCGCTGCGGCGGAGCAACAGGTCTGATTCACCGAGCAGGTCGTCCGCGGCGACCCGTCTGTCATGTGTGCGGGCGGCGCCCGCCGGCGTCGCCTCAGCGATATTCTCGATGCTGCTCGCGGTGATGCCGGCCTTCGGCTTGGAGCCGGTCGCGTTGGTCCCGCTGGCGAACCCCGCCTCCTCGTATTTCGAGTCGGACGAGGGGCCGGTCGCCAGGCGACGCCGCCCGGCGAATGCACCGGATCGGTGCATATCCCGGTTGCCCGAGCCGGATGAACGATGCATCATGACATGGGGGCTTGCTTTGATAAACATGGGAGCTTGCTTTGATAAACATGTATTTGCTGGGTTCTTGCGCCCGGCTCGAACACTGCACCGGCATTTACGCGAGCGAGTGCGTGCTGACGCCGGCGGCGTCAGTGGACCGCTTCGGGTTTCCGGCGTGAGCGGAGCCGCCGCCTCGCCTCCCGAGATGCTGAAGGGTCGCTATCTCCTGACGGAGACGGTCCGTAAGGGCGCCCAGGCAAGTGTCACGCAGGCCTTCGATCGCCAGGCTGGCGCCATGGTCGCGATCAAGCGCGTCCGCTTCGGGCCCGATGACGCGCGCGGGCGGGCGGGCTTCGAGCGCGAGGCCGGGTCGCTCCAGGCGCTGACCCACCCAAACATCGTCCAATTGATCGAGATCGATCGCGACGACGAGGGCCACTGGTTCCTCGTGCTCGAGTGGATCGAGTGCAACCTTGAGGACGTCATCCTTGCGGACGGCCCAATGTCCTGGACGCAGTTCTGGGACACCTACGGCGAGCCCCTGCTGGACGCGATATGCTTCGCGCAGAACAGGACGGAGCCGATTGCCCACCGGGACATAAAGCCGCGCAACATCCTGGTCACCGATCGCGGCGTGGCGAAGCTCGCAGACTACGGGATCGCCAAGCTGCTCGACGACGGCGGTTCGTGGGCCCCGGTGGCCGGGCACACTTTCCGGTTCGACCGAACACCGGGCTATGCACCGGCCGCGCCGGAGCAGGCCCATGTCCTCACGCGCGACTCCTATGCGTTCGCGGCGGTTGCCCTCTCCTGCGTGACAGGTCGCGTCTTTATGAGCGATGCGGACCTCGCGGTCGGCGTGCAGGAGGCGGTGCTGCCGGAGGCGGTGCGCGCGGTCCTGCTCGCATGCCTCGACGCCGACCCGACCCGCCGCCCGCCCCTGGCGTCTCTGCTCAAGCAGCGCCTCGAGCAGGGCATGCTGCGCGAGCAGATCGGCCGCGAGCCGGTGCTCGAACTCTTCATCCAGTTGAACCCGCGCACGCGCATCGCCCTGCAGCGGCGCTTCGACGCCGACGACGACGTCCTGATCGAGCGCTTCGTCCAGGACGAGCTCGGCGAGGTGTGCGGCGTCATCCCAGGCACGCCCGTCGAGGCGGAGCGCGACCGGCTGGAGCTCATCGGCCCGACCTGGCGGTTCGACGCCATCGTGGCGGGACGAAACGGCGAACTCGTCCACGTAACGCAAGCGAGCGAGATCGGCGCGGGCCTGGCGTCAGATCTGCGCGAGGCCGCCCTGGTGAGGCCCGTCGCGGTCCGGTTCGGACGTCCGTCGGACGCGGAACGCGCCGGGCAGCAGCTGGCCCTCGCACTCGCCGAGGCCCGGACGCTCGCGGAACGTGTCGCCGAGGAGCGCGCCGCGCGCGCCTCGGGGCGGATCTTCAGGGTCTGGCGGTCATATCTTAGGGACCGGGCTGACCTCGAGGCGAAGCGCAGCAGCGCGATCCAATACGTCGACCGATCGTTCGCGGGCGACCTCATCGTCTTCACGACCGAGATCGCGCAGCCGGACGACGTGGTCGGTCAGGAGCGCGTGGTCTCATACCAGGGCGGGCGCGTGACGGGCACGATCACCGCTGTGTCGTTCAACATGCTGACGATGGAGGTCGTCTTCGGCGATCCCGGCAGGCTGCCCCGCCGCGGCGAGATCTCGATCAACACGGCCGCGGCGCAGCGCGCGCTGACCAACCAGACGAGAGCCCTCGACGCCGTCGTGTTCGACCGCGCCGTCGGCGACCGACTCAAGCCGATTATCCTCGATCCCTCGTCCGCGACGGCCCCCATTCCGGTCGACGACGTCGTCCCAACGGACAAGCACTTCGACGACGAGAAGACCCGCATCCTGCGAAAGGCGCTCGGCGTCCGGGACATACTGGCGGTCGAGGGTCCGCCGGGTACCGGCAAGACAAAGCTGATCGGCGAGATCATCGTGCAGTGGCTGCGTCGCAACCCCGGCCACCGCATCCTGCTCTCGTCGCAGACACACATCGCGCTCGACAATGTGATCGAGCGCATCGTCGAGCTCGACGGTTCCGTGGACATCATCCGCATCGGACGGACCGACGATGCGCGTGTCGCGGAGTCGAGCCGGGCGCTGCTGCTGGAGCTGCGCGTCGAGGAGTGGATCCGGCAGGTCCGCGCAGCGGCCGAGGCGGACATGGCTCGCTGGGCGGCCGAGAAGGGCGTCGATCGCGCCACCGTAGCGGTCGGCATGAAGGTGGAGCGGCTGCTGGGGATGCTCGGCAGGCGGGACGCCATAGAGTCCGAGATCGCCGAGCTGACCGAGGAGAAGCAGGAGGTCGAGGCCGAGTTGTCGGAACGCGCCGACGGTGTCGATCCGGACGAGGTCGGCGAGGAGGCGACCCAGCTCGACACCGACATCGCCGAACTCAGGCGGGAGCTGAAGAAGCTCGACTCCGACATGGCGCTTCTGCGGACCGAGATGTCGACGATGAGCGAATACGCGGCCGGACTCGCGACGACGGAGGACCCTGCGGACCTCGTCGAGTGGGCCGCTCACTTTCTGGCCGGCGATGAGCTCGTCCAGGCCTGCCGGGCGCGCCTTTCCCTGCTGGAGGAGTGGCAGCTCCGCATCGGCAGGTCGCCCGATTTCAACGCCGCCATGCTCTCGGCCGCACAGGTGATCGCAGGGACCTGCGTCGGCGTCGCCGGCGTGCGCGGGATGGAGGACGTCGAATACGACCTCTGCATCGTGGACGAGGCGTCGAAGGCCACCGCGACGGAGATGCTGATCCCGATGGCGCGCAGCCGTCGCTGGATCGTCGTCGGCGATCCGAGGCAGCTGCCGCCCTTCTTCGACAACCTCGGCGAGGACCTCCTCAAGGCGTTCGACGACCGAGAGATCCGCGCGACGCTGCTGGACCGGCTGCTGGACGAGCGCGACGGGCTGCCGCGCGAGAATCGCGACCGCCTCGCCCACCAGTACCGCATGATCCGTCCGATCGGCGAGCTGGTCAGCAGGTGCTTCTACGGCGGGCTGCTCGAGAGCCCAGTCACGGACCATGGACTCAACCTCGACCTCGCGCTGGCTGCGCCCGTGACTTGGCATTCCACGCACCTGCTGCCGAACCGCGAGGAGCGCCGAGAGGGCGACACTTTCTGGAACCCGGCCGAGGTCGCCGCCGTCCGCGACCTTCTCCTGCGGCTCCAGTTCGTCGGGAAGGCGAAGAAGCGCCGCATCTCCGTCGCGGTGATCGCGGGCTACACCGCGCAGGTCCGCGCCTTGCGCGAGATGATCTCGCAGGGGGTCGCCGAGTGGGCCGACCTCGACGTCGAGTGCAACAGCGTCGATGCGTTTCAGGGTAGGCAAGCGGACGTCTGCATCTACTCGGTCGTCCGTTCGAACCCGCGCGCGGTGCTGGGCTTCCTCAAGGAGCGGCCGCGGCTGAACGTGGCGCTCTCGCGCGGCAAGACCGCGCTGGCGATCGTCGGCGACCAGATGTTCTGCCGGATGGCGCGCGGGGCCAATCCCTTCCGCCCCGTGATCGACTTCATGGATGCCCACGAGGACACCTGCGTCACGCTGGAGATCGCCCGATGACCCCCGAGGATGTGGCGCGGGCCAACCAGTTCCGGGACGGCTTCGAGCTGGTCGACTACGCAGAGGTCGGGCTTCCGGTCTTCCGGCTCACGCTCGAGGCGTTCACGACGAGCCAGCGTGCGATCCCCACCATCCAGGAGTTCACCATGCGCTGCCTGGCGCTGGGCGAGACGCGCGAGGAGGACATCGCGCGGATGCTCGGCCTCAATCGGGACGTCGTCGAGGGCGCGATGAACGTCCTCGTGACTGAGGGGACCGCGAGCCGGATAGCCTCGCCCGATGGCCTCGACGTCTTCCGCCTGACCGAGTTAGGCGAGGAGCGGCTGGCGCAGGAGCTGATTGAGGTCATCCGCGAGGAGACACTTGTCGTTGACTACGACGGCATCCGGCGGACCCCGATCAGGCTGGCCGGCGAGAACGTGGTGCGCGCTTCGGAGCTCAAGTCAGCGGGCGCGGTGGAGATCAGGCCGTATCCGGCGGAGCCGCCCTCTGTCGACAAGCTGTCGATCCCCGAGGTGAGCCGGGCGATCAGGCGGGAGGGCGGTGACGACTTCAACCGGACCGTTCTGGGGCTCAGGAAGGTGCTGCGCCGGAACAACGTCTTCCGCGACGCGGTCGCGCTCGTGTTCGCGCCCCTGAAGGGCGAGGAGATCCAGGTGGCGTTCGCGATCGGCGGCAAGCTGTCCGAATCCCACGAGCGCGCCTTCGCGTGGCACGGCGGTCCGAAGAAGATGGGCTTCGTCAGGACGGTCGCCGGCGACCAACCGCGCAGGCGTCTGGACCGGCTGCTCGGTCGCGACACTGTGCGGGACTGCGTCCCCGACGAGCAGCTGGTGGCCGCGCGGCAGGAGGAGGCGTCGGCGGTCGCCGAGGTTCAATCGGTCCGCCCCGCGGCTGCGTCCGCTGGCCGCTCGTCCGGACCGGCCAGGGCGCTGGCCGCGGCCGAAGAGCGGCTGGCGGTTGCGCGCCACACGCTGGTGAGGATGCCGTTGCGGCCCTTGGCGTGCTACGAGCAGGACGATCTGCTGTTCGAGGCGCTCAAGCAGGCCAACCGGGAGCTGCTGGTGACGAGTGCTGGGATGCAGCCGACGAGGCTGAACGGATACGTCCTCCGGGAAATCGACCGGCTCATCTCCGACGGTGTGAAGCAGCGGTTCACGTCGTTCCTGGCACCGCAGGTCGAGCCGCGCGGCGGAGACCATTACGACCCGCTCTCTGAGCTCACGAAGCGCGCCAATGCCGGTCGGCTCCGGCTTGAGCAGGCGGCGCGCGGCGAGTTCCATTTCCTCGTCCAGGACGACCGCCTCGCCGTCATCTCGACGCGGCCGTTCTTCGGAGACGTAGTGCGGCGGTCAGGCTTCTCCCGCGTCACTGGCTACGTAGCGCGCAAGCCGAGGCTGGTCGAGCAGATCAGGGCGCTCGCGGAGCGCAGCGCGACGGCGAGGAAGCGTGGCTGAAGGTCCTCGGGTGTGGGCGGCCACGCGCGTGGGCCTCGTACGTACCGCCAACGAGGATGGCTGGCGCGTCGGCGGGATCGCCGGCGACGCGCCCGACGGGAACTGGTCCGGGTCCCTGCCGAGCACCCGTCCCTGGGTTCTGGTCGCCGATGGCATGGGCGGCCACGGCTCGGGTGACGTGGCGAGCTCGGTCGCGCTCGACGCGCTCTGCCGCCATTTCGATCGGGACGGCGCTTCCGACATGCGCTCGGCGATCGCCGAGGCGAATTGGGCTGTGTTCTCGGCGATGGACGAGGCGCCGGGTCGCAGGGCCATGGGGACGACAGTGGCGGGTTTCCGCCGCGCCGGCGGCGCGGTCAGCGTCTTCAACGTCGGCGACAGTCGCGTCTACCTCGCGCGTGACGGCGGGCTGAGCCTCCTGAGCGTCGACGACACGATGCCGCGCCGCGCGGCGGGACGCAGCCACGCGCTCACCCAGTCGCTGGGCGGGACCTCCGTGCCGCTGGCGCTGGATCCTCATGTCGTTTCGGTCGAACCCGTCGCCGGCGACGTTCTGCTCGTCTGCACCGACGGGCTGACCGACATGCTCGGAGAGGCGGAGATCGTTGCGGGTCTCCTTGCCGGAATTGCAAACCCCGCAGCGGCACTGGCTAACGCCGCCGTCGAGGCGGGCGGGCGCGACAATGTGACGGTGGTCGTCACAGAGTTTTGAGGCGGAGATCGCACGCCGACACGCCCGGCTTCTCCCGCCGCCAAGTCATCAAACGGCAGCGTTCGTCAGAACCAGACGTTCGCCGGGACAGGGTTAAACGACCGGCTCTGGTCGTCACCCGTCGGTGCGTCCCTGGCTGCCAACAGCAGCTTATCTCATTTTCAGCTCCAAACCGGACTGTCAGCAATCGGCCAACTCCCGCCATTAGCGGAAGCTCAGTATTCCCCGGGATCGCCTTCTCGTTGACGATTACGCGGTCCCGCGATCCTGGCAAAATGATCGGCGCTGCGCACGGTTTCTGACCCAGATCACATTTTTTTCTTCAACGTCGGTGACGCCTTGAACCTGACGGTTTTGCCGGCCTTGATTTTGATCGGGGTGCCGAGACGCGGATCGACGCCTTTCCGTGCCTTGGTCTTTCGCACCGTGAAGGTCCCGAAACCCGGCAGCGTGAATTTGCCGCTCTTTTTCATCTCCGCCACGATGGCATCGACCAATGTGCCCGCAACCTTGTGCGCCGCTACAGCGGTGATCTCAGTAGATTGCTGAATGGTTTCTGCGATAAATGCCTTCGTCACCCTATATTCCCCTCGTTGTCTTTGCCGCTGCCCATCGGCGGGCATCCTCCTACCAGAAATCATCAATATGCCAATTCGACCAGGGGGATTAACGCTCATACGCCAGCCCATTCGCCTGATGATCAGCCCCTTGCTTGCCTTCGATGTTCCACATATGTTCGCGTCCGTGGATCGAGGAGCTACGAATGAGTTTGGCAGGTAGTTATAACGGGGGGAACACAACCGGGTTCGCGTCGCCGGCCGCTGATAGCCTGGAAGGTCCGATCGATCTGGCTGAAATCCTGGATCTGCGCCGCGCCAACCGCTATCCGGTGCGGGTTTCCGGTGAGGCCCTGATCGAGCGGGGCATTCTGCCGGGTGACATCCTGATCGCGGATGCGGCTGCCCCGCCGGCGCACGGCAAAGTCGCGATCGTCATGGTTCATGGCGAGGTTTTGGTGGCGCAATTGGCCTATCGCGGCGGTGAATGGTGGCTGCGGCCGGGGCGGCTGGGTGATGTTGGTCAGGTGGTCCCCGACGATGCCGAAATCTGGGCGATCGTGAGCGGCCTGGTGCGGACCAGCGTCTGATCATCGCAGAAATAGGGATCAAGCCTGATGGCGCTGTATGGCCTGATCGATGGCAATTCGTTCTATTGCTCCTGCGAACAGGCGTTCGATCCCGCGCTGCGGGACAAGCCGGTTGTGGTTCTTTCCAACAACGACGGGTGCGTGATTGCGCGTTCGGCTCTTGCCAAGGCGGTTGGCATCAAAATGGGGGATCCGTGGCACCTGATCAGGCGACGTCCGGAATTGAGCGAGGTGGTCGCAAAATCGTCTAATTATTCCCATTACGGTGATCTCAGCCGGCGCGTGTTCGAAATCCTGGGCGCCCATGTTCAACGTCTCGAACCCTATTCGATCGATGAAACCTTCCTTGATCTGGCGCCGGTCACTGGCGACCTCATGGAGTTCTGCCAGATGCTGCGCGGCGCGGTCCGCCAGATCGCGAAGATCCCGACCTGTGTAGGGGTCGGTCCCAGTAAAACAATTGCAAAGGCCGCAAACAAACTCGCCAAGTCCCGACCCGAACTGAATGGGGTGTGCGATCTGCGCGACGAGGCGACGCGCGTGGCCCTATATCAGGACCTCGGGATTGGCGAGGTCTGGGGGATCGGCGGCAAGACCGCTGAGAAGCTTGCTGCCCGCGGCGTCCGGACTGTCGCGGATTTCCTGCGCCTCGATCCGCGCAAGGTGCGCGATATGATGTCTGTGGTGGGTGCGCGGGTACAGGCGGAATTGCGCGACGTGTCGTGCCTGCCGCTGTCGCTGATGGCGCCGCAGCGCAAGGGGATCGCGGTGACGCGTAGTTTTGGCATGCCGATCACCGATTGGTGGACGATGCGCGAGGCGGTGGCATCCTACGCGACCCGCGCCGGCGAGAAATTGCGCGAGCATGGTTTGCTCGCCAGCACAATGACGGTTCTGCTCCACACCAACCCGCACAATGGCGATCCCTGGTACAGCAACCAGCATTCGGCGCGGATCGAGGCGACCAACGACACGACATCGTTGATCGGGGAGGCGATCCGCATGCTGGAGCCGATGTGGCGCGCGGGGTTCCGGTATTCGAAGGCGGGGATCATGCTCGGCGAGTTGATCGACGCGGGCAGTCAGCCGATGTCGCTGTTTCCGACCAAGGATCCTGTGCGGTCGGCGCGGGCGATGGCGGCGCTTGATGCGGTCAATGGCCGGTTTGGTCGCGACACGTTGCGCCCGCTCGCAACGGGGATTTCGCGCACCTGGACAGCCAAGGCGATGAATTTGTCGCCCCGCTATACGACGCGGGTTGGCGAGATCCTGGTTGGAACCGCCTATTGAGGGGACGCGCTCTCGAGGGCGCCTTACAGGTTTGATGGCCTTGGCGGGCCGCAAGGGGCTATGAACCACATGCGATCAGCCGCTGGAGGGGAGGGACCATGACCGAAGAGGAGGTGAAGCGGCTCGAGGAGATGGCGCGGACGCTCAGTGCCTCCGGTGCCTACCGCGTCCTGCGCAAGCTGGCACCCCGCTTGCCGGTCGCGGTCGAACCTGGCACGCCAACCCGGCCAGGATTATTCGTCGATGTCGAAACCACCGGGCTCGATCCCGAAACCGATGAGATCATCGAAATCGCGATCGTGCCGTTCACCTACGCGCTTGACGGTCGGATCATCGATGTCGGCGAGCCCTTCCAGTCCTTTCGTGATCCCGGTCGCCCGATACCGCCCGAGGTGGTGGCCCTGACCGGCATTACCGATACCATGGTCACGGACCAGACAATCGATCTGACGACGGTGGAGGGAATGGTGGCCCCTGCCGCTCTCGTGGTCGCACATAATGCGGCGTTTGATCGCCGTTTCATCGAGCGACTATGTCCGGCCTTCGCGGGCAAGCCCTGGGCGTGCTCGATGACGGAGGTCGATTGGGTCGCGGAGGGGTTTGAGGGTCTGAAACTTGCCTATCTCGCGATGGGGGCGGGTTTCTTCTACGACCGGCACCGGGCAGCGAATGATTGCCTCGCGGCGATCGAGCTGCTGGCCCTGCCACTGCCGCATTCGGGCACGATTGCGATGAGCCGTCTGCTCGATCGCGCCCGGGGCGTGACGTGGCGGGTCTGGGCCGAGGGCGCGCCGTTCGATCTCAAGGATGATCTGAAACGCCGGGGTTATCGTTGGGGTGGTGACACGGGGTTCCGGCCGCGGACATGGTATATCGACGTTCCGGAGGCGAAGCAGTCCGATGAGATCGCCTATCTCAAGACCAAGGTTCTGGATGCGGGACGGGAACCGACGGTGCAGCGGATTACCGCCTATGACCGGTTCTCGAAACGTGGCTGAATCTGCGGCCGGCCAGCCGGATGCTTCAAGGATGTGAGGCTATCTCTCGCGGTTTGGCCCAGCCGTGTAGTCTGGATGTCAGATGGGCTTGCGGAGGACCAGATCGACAAACGCGCTCATGCCGGTATGGCGGGGGCCTTCGTTCAGTTCCGTGATCTGGTCGGCGAGGTGGATCAGTTCAAAGCCTGGAAATGCCGCCAGCAGCAGGTCCACAGTATAAAGATTTTCGACTTCAGGCGGGCCGCCGGTTTTGAATTCAAGCTGCTTTGGTGTGTAGCCGCGCAGGAAAATCCGGCCACCCGGCTTCGCCGTTTGTGCGATGCCGGCAAATGCCTTGGAGCGTGCGGCAGGGTCCAGGAATTGAAAGAAAATCCCGACCACCACGTCGTAGGCGTTCGGCGTCCATGACCAGGTTTCTATGTCATGCTCAACCATGTTCACCGAGACACGCCGCTCGTCGAAAAGTTTCTGAGCCTTGGCGATCGCGGTATCTGAAAAATCGAAACTTGTGACGTTCATGCCAAGCTGCGCCAGATAGGCGCTGTTACGCCCTTCACCATCCGCAACCGAGAGCGCGGTATCGCCGGCCCGCAGTAAACTTTTGTGGCGTACCAGAAGTTCGCTGGGCTCCTTGCCGAAAATATAATCGTCGATCGCGTAACGCTGATTCCAGGTCTCGCGTCTTGTCGCTTGGTCCATGTCGCATTTTCTCCATGAGCGAAAGAGCCGCTCGCCTTCTGGCAGTGATAGCTAAACTTGAAACCGTGTGGAATGTTGGGGGCACAATTCTCGTCGGCCTCACCTGATGTTTCGGTCATGTGAGAGCATCGATCAAGCGCCGCATGGTTGCTGGATCGACGGCACCGGCGACCGGTGGTGTAACCTGACGTCTGGAAATTCATTTTGGGTTGGGAGTTGGTGCCCTTGCCGGGGCATGCCCCGGCAAGGGCTGTTCATTCTGGTATTCCATGCAGTTGTTCACACCAACATGGAGACCGATGAATGGACGCCAAAAAGGATACGATTATCGAGGCACTTTTGGAACATCTGATCGAAAACGGCGCAGGCGATATCGCCACGGTATTTGCCAGGACCTTCGAACTCGCCATGCAGATCGAGCGCGAACGCTTCCTCCACGCCAGTCACTACGAGCGCAACCCCGATCGTCAGGGTTACGCCAATGGCTACAAGCCCAAGCGGATCGATACCCCGGCCGGGTCGATCACCGTCGATGTCCCCAAAACCGCCGGTCACGTGGGCGAACCCTTCTACCCACAGTCCCTCGAACGCGGCCGACGCTCGGTCCGCGCCGTCATGGTCGCCGTCGCCGAAATGTACATCAAAGGCGTCTCCACCCGCGACGTCGAGGCCGTCATGCGCGAATTCGGCATCGAAAGCCTCTCCTCCGCTCAGGTCAGCCGCGCCAGCAAGCTGCTCGATGACGAACTCGCCGCCTGGCGCACCCGACCCCTCGCCGAGATCCGCTACCTCATCCTCGACGCCAGATATGAAAAAATGCGCGATAATGGCGTCGTCCGCGATGCCGCCGTGCTCTCGGCCATCGGCATCGGACCCGATGAACGCCGCCGTGTCCTCGGCGTCTCGGTCGCCCTTTCCGAGGCCGAAGTCCATTGGCGTGCCTTCCTCGAAAGCCTCCATCAGCGTGGCCTGCGAGGCGTCGAATTCATCGTCTCCGATGACCATGCCGGATTGCACGCCGCACGCCGCGCCGTCTTCGGCGCCGCACACTGGCAACGATGCCAGTTCCACCTCGCCCAAAACGCCATCCACCACGCCCCCAACCACGCCATCCGCAAACGCATCGGCGCAGAACTCCGGACCGTCTGGAACGCAAATTCCCTCGCCGCTGCCCAGATCGCTCTCACAACCCTCGTCAATGCCTATCGCGACACCGCACCAAAGCTCGCCGATTGGCTCGAACGAAATATCCCCGAAGGCCTCACCGTCTTCACACTGCCAGAACCCCACCAGCGCCGGCTTCGCACTTCCAACCCCATGGAACGCGGCATCCAGCAGGAACTCAAACGCCGCACCACCAAAATCAGGGTCTTCCCCAACGAAGCCTCCCTCGAACGCCTCGTCAGCGCCGTCCTCGTCGAAATCGATGAAAAATGGGCCGCCGACACCAAGGGCTACATCAAGTGGGACTACCAGGATGCCTGACCCCCGCTCGCCCTATTTTCCAGACATCAGGTTGCTCAATCCGGCGACCAGCGTCAGCCCGACGAATGCCAGGAGACTTTGACACATCGCATTGCCGCACCGCTTGCCCCGACAATCCCCGTTCGCCCCTGCATTCCATCATCACCGAAACGTGAACCGGCGGGTGCGGTTTGCATTATGCACTTGCGATCCGGCTCGCAATGCTTCCGGCTGGAGGTGTTGTGATGGAACTCGCGCTAGCCAATTCCCGACCCTACGGGGCGGATGCCGTCCCGATTGCGGGCAAACTGCCGACTGTCGATATTCGAGCCGCGTTGCCGCATGCCGCGCCAACGCTGGGCGGGCTGATGCGCCTGTTGGTGTCGACCTATCGTTTGAGTCGTGGTCCGGGTCGATTGATGCCGGTGGAGTTCTTGCAGCATCGGCTGTGGGATCGCGAGCTGATGCCGGGCGATCGAGCACGTTTCGTGGGGCTTGCCGCGCAGAGCTTATTTCATCGCACGACCTGCGATTACGGCTGGCGCGCTGTCGCCGATGACAAGCTCATCGCGCAAGCGACCTTGTCGGCAGCCGGTATTGCCGCCGTCCCCGAAATAACCGGGGTCGCGCATCCGACCCGGGGCCTGGATGGTGCCGCGGCGTTGCGCTCGATCGATGATGTTGTCGTGTTCCTGCGCGATCCGTCGCAGTATCCGTTGGTGGCCAAACCGATCGATGGCGTGTTCAGCGTTGGGGTGATCCACGCGGTATCGGTCGATCCGGCGTCGGACACGATCCGCGGAGTGACCGGCGCTACCGTGCCGATACCGGCTGTCGCAGCCCGCATCCTCGATTATCGGGGCGGGTATCTGATCCAGCGCGCCCTCCTGCCTCCAACTGAACTGGGCCGGGTGCCGGGTGGACGGCTCTGCACGGTTCGGGTGCTGGTGTTGCTCACGGATGCCGGCCCGGTCATCCATCGCGCCGCCCTGAAAATCCCGATCCGGGTGAACGAGGCGGATAATTACTGGCGGGAGGGCAACCGGCTTGGCGCGATCGACCTTGCCACGGGTGAAGTGACGCGGGTGATGACGGGGAAAGCGACATCGTTGCGGCGCGATCCGATCCATCCTGATACGGGGTGCGCGATAGAGGGCGTCACCGTCCCGGACTGGAACGATCTCCGATCCCTGGTCACGCGGGCTGCGCCATTGTTTCCGGGAATCAGGACGCAATCCTGGGACGTCGCGATCACCGACCATGGGCCGATTTTGCTTGAGCTGAACTGGGGTGGTGATCTTTACCTGCATCAGATTGCCCACGGCGCGGGTGTGCTCGATGATGCCTTTTGCTCGCATCTTCGCGCCTGTGGGTTCCAGGGGCGGTTGCCGGGGTAGGGGAGGGAGAGGGGAAGGGGAAGGGGAAGGGGAAGGGGAAGGGGGAGATGCTCTCGATCGCGCCGAAAGGAAAGACCAGTCCTGCGACGCCGTTGTCGCGGCGCGAGGATCAGTTAGTGCGCCGCGCGTTCGGGCGCTATGCGGTGTTTGCGGAGCGTGTGCCTGCGGCCGATATCGTCAAGCGCGTCCAGGACTCCGGACCCGGTCACTGGATCCTGTGCGACTGCCTCGGCAGTTCTGGCGAGGACCGTCCACCCGCGCTGGTACCGGTCGCGTCGAGCCATATTCGTCGTCATACCAATGTCTGCTGGCCGCCGCATGCACCCGACTGCGATTTCTTCCGCGAGCCGGAGGAGCAGAAACATGTCACAGCGAGTTTTCGGCCGGGAGATCAACCGCCCTGTCTGATCAAGGGTTATGCCCTGGAATCCCCGGCCTATCGGGTTCATCTCACCGGTGTAAGCCATGCCGAAGAACGATCTCCGCTTGCCCGCCTGCTCCTCGGGCTGGTTGAAGAGGCCGGATTACAGCGCGTGCGCCCCGGCTGGGTCGTGGGTGATCTCTCTGGCCAGTATCGCGCCCTGCGTCAGGCGGCATCTCAGATTGAGCTCGCCGACAAGGTGTATCTTCGCTCCTATCTCGAGACTTATGCCCCGCAGTATGAGGCCTTTCGTCTGCGCATCGAGGAAACGCCGGCGAAGACGTTCCGCAAATCCCGCCCTCATGGGATTTTCATCACGGCGGCGAGGTCGATTTCCGAGGGCATTATTGAACCGATGGAGGGGATTTCGATCCCGGTCATCGGGCGGCTCTCGATCTTCGGCGAGATCGAGGGTCACGGCAGAATCCACGACGCGGCGGCGCGGCGGCCACCTTATCTGGTGGCGGCGCTGGTCGCACGGCCCGACAAGGATAGTCCTGCCGCGATCCTGCGCGCCTATGCCCATCCGGTCGCATCGCGCTCGCATCTTTTACTACTCGACAGCGACAACGAGCGCTTGACCTTGCACAATCTGATCGACCTGCAGGGATGGCTGGCCAGGGCGCGGAACGTGTTGATGACGATCGAGAAGCCGCAATTCGATCTCGGGCCCGAATTCGACCCGGCGGCACCGGACGCGAGTGCTGACGCGCGGCCGCCGATCATTCCGGATTTCGTGGTGAGGGCGAAAGCGGCGAGTGGGCGCGAGGCCACGGTGATCGTCGAGACCATGGGCTATGACGATGAGCGCTATCTCGAACGCAAGCGCCATGTTCATCCGCTGATGAGAGCGGCGCTTGGTGGCGCGCCGATCGTCCTGCATCATCCGCGTCGCGCAGGATCGAAGGTCACGCCGGACGACAAGGAATTCAAGCGGCTGCTGCTCCGTTCGCTCTTTCAGCAGATTGATCCGCCCGGCGATCGGCCTCTCCAGCAGGCATCGGCGTAGTCCAGCATCTGCCGTTTTGGGTTTCACGATAAAGTGAAGCCCTTCCCCTCTCTGACCTGTACGCAGTTGCAATCGCGGTCGCGAAGCTCTCCGGTGAAGGAGATTGATCATGCGTGTTGCTTTAGCTGTTTTCCTGGCGGGTCTGCCTGGTCTGGCAATCGCGGCGTCGGGTCCCGATTGTGCGGTTTCGTCTGCGAGCCTGGGGCAGGTGGCGTCGACCCATCCTCTGGCGTTACCCACCTATCCCGCGCCGGTGATGCCCACCGCGAACCGGCCGGTACTGGCGTCGCTGACCAAGGTGCCGCTCAAGACGAAACCGGCGGCGCCACCCTCAGCTCCTCCGACGCAGCTGGCTCACACCGTCGATCCACCCCTGACACCCTCCGTCGCTGCTTTACCGGCGGCCCAGCCTGTTGTGGCGCCACCGTCCGCGTCAACACCAACGCTCGCAACGACGTCAGGATCACAGGCGGCACCGGTTCTCCATTCGGTTCGTGACCTGCCGATGCCCACCGGGGTCAAGCGGATTCCGGCCGCCGAGATCGCCTCAGTCCCTGCGTTACGCCAGATCGCCTCCCATGGTGCGAAGCTCTACGATATCGGCACGGTGGACGGGATGCGGGGCGTTTTTGCCCGGAGCGGGTCGCTGTTTTCCGTCTTCTACATTGCCCCCGATGGCCGTTCGGAGATCCAGGGTGAGATGTGGAGCGACCACGGCAAGAACATCACCCTTCGCCAGGTGGCCGCTATTCCGGGTGTGCTGCCTACAGTGACGATCGGTCGGATCGGCAAGCATCAGCAGGTCACCCATGCGTTCGTCCATCGCAGCGGTCCGTCTGCTGTCGTTCCCGCGACGGCCACAGTTCCAACCCGCACGACCCGATCACCATCCCCGGATGCCCCTCTCCCGGTTCCTGCCGGCCCGGCGCAGAAGGCGAAGGAAGTCGCCTCGGTATTCCGGATGCTGCGGTCGACCGATCACGGGACCGTCGGACCGGAGAACGCTCCACATCTCTGGATGCTGATCGATCCGATGTGCATCCATTCGATCCACGCGATGCAGGCGTTGGCTCCCTATGTGAACGCGGGAAAACTCCGCCTGAGCGTCATTCCGTTGTCGATCCTGGATTACGAGGACAAGGGGGAGAGCACATTGAAGGCGAAAGTGATGGTCAGCCGCGCGCCGACCCGGATGGTCGCCGACTGGATCGACAAAGGGTTGCCGGAGACCGCCAGCGCTGGCGCTACGGCGCGGCTGGCCCGCAACATGGCGGTGGCGCACGACATCGGGTTGACCGGCACGCCGACCTTGCTGTGGCACACGCGTGATGGGCTGATCGGCCGGAGCGATGGCGATCCGGGCGATCTTGCCGCGATCATCGCGTCCCTCCCACCGCCAACCTGATCGGCGCCCAGCATGACTCGCAAACGGGCGCGCGCGGGAGTGAGCCAGGCGAGGAAGCCGGTCGGGCGCCCCCCCAACGGACATCATCATCCCCCTGAACAATTGGAGTTGCCTTTATGGACGAGCCTCAATTCCCCGATCCGCGTGATGCCGAAGCCTGGATCGAGCGACACGGTTGGGACGCCCTCACCATATTCCGGATCCCCCGCTCCGGACGACGCCTCCAGGGAATGACGGCGCGGATGGTCGAGGCCTTATGCAATCCCACCAACAGCGACTGGTTGAGGCGTGGCATCATCAGTTCTTCGGCGCGGGATGCGCTGGATGCCGCGCGGGATGCGACGCATCTGGCGGCATTGCTCGATGAGCGCCTCGATCGCGTATTCGCGGCCCATCCCGGTCGCGCGGTGGACATCAGTAGCGGACAGGAGGGGTGAATGGCTCGGAAGGGACAGACCGGACGCGGGTCGCAGGACCCCAAGGATCCGAACCAGGCGGCGGGCATGTTCAAGCGGGCGTTCCGGTGGGGGGTTAGTCCGAACGCGATATTCGGGACCGATGAGATCCGGACGAACGCCCGCTATATTGGCGACATGTGGTCGGACATTCAGAGGGTACCGCCGCATCGTCGGCGCCGGCTGACGCCGGAGGGGACGTACGATATCGTCGCGATGGCGTTCGATTATGGCAGGTCCCCGGACCAGATCCGGATGATGATGGCGAACTCGCGGGTGATTGCGGCGCGGGCGAGCCGGATCTACCTGGTGTCGGGGATCCTGCTGCTGTTGTACTGGGCCTATCGGGTGATGGTCTCGCCGGTCGGCCTCGGAAATATCTTCTATGTCCTGCTGGTGCTGGCGATGGCCGTATGGTTTCTCGTACTCTCGTTTTTCAAGGCGATGGAGACCTGGCGTTTGCGAACCCAACGACCCGGCACCTTCACCGAGTTTCTGCACACGGAGGACAGCTGGTGGCCG